>CAZMDD010000114.1:0-10822 GCA_964565065.1 uncultured Caldilineales bacterium
TTTATGGATTTTGGTCCTGTAGAAACAGATTTACGAGCAAGTGCAAATGACTTTCATGATTCAGTTTTTGTTAACACAAATAGAGAAAGTTCGTTTCTAAAACACGAGGGGGATATTCTTGTAGAATCCTATGAGGTTGAAGCCGGTAGAAAATACCCAGACGTTTTGTATATTGTAGACGCTATTAGTCTAGATGAGATTAGGTCTCTGAAGAAGTCTTTTCCTGCTTATTTTGGAAATATAGATATAGTTACCACTCCAGATGGACAAGTGATTTTAAATTTTGGAGCTTATGCGATGTTAAAAACTGCGTTTTGGGTAACTGCGCATCAATCTCATCTTTCTCAAGAAGAAATTAATGAGTTGATGGGTAGTGTTGCATATGGTTATGAGCATTATGTCGAGAAGAGATTGCTAAAGTATTTAAAAGAAAATAATATCCCTTTTTCTATCACAAAATAGCTTATTTCTTTGGCTTGACACCTTTTAAAAAATTCTCATACAAAAAGATGGAAAAATTTATCCTGCCCGGACTGGACGCTTGGGCGTTTGCTGCGCTGGGGGTGTGATCAGTTTTGGCTCTTTTGGATTTCAGGGGGTCTGGCGCTGTCAAGTCGCCGGATCACGGATCCGGCTCAAGAGCGGGGGCTCCCAGGGCAGATTCGCAATCCGCCCGGCCTATCACCCCTGAAATCCAGTTGAGCCTCCTTTTTTCTTCATGCCTTGGTGTCTTTGTGCCCTTGGTGGTGCGCTCTGGATAGGGGTGAATCATTCCATCTCAATTTTCAGAGCATCACCTACTTAACGCCACATCGACATCAAAGGGCTATTCAGGATTCAGGGGCTCGGGCCAGCAGACGCCGGACCCAATCGACCGCGGTTTGTGGCAAAAAGGGCGCAGCCGCCCACAGCACTTCGCTGGCAAAAAAGGCCAACGGGCGGTAAGTTTCTTGCAAAAGGGTCAGCGGAAGGGAGTGTCGGGATTTCATGGGCCTCATGTTTCGCAATCTTACGTCAAAACCATTAGCGCCGTTTTTTGGATTTGCGTTTCTTCGGTTTACGGCGTCCACTGCTGGCGGGCCGGGAGGTATGACCTTTGGCCGGCGTGTCGCCCGTGGGCCTTGTGCCCCCGGCCTGATCGCTGCGCATGTGGCAATCCTTATATTTTTTGCCACTGCCACACCAGCAAGGATCGTTACGGCCCAGTTTGGGACCCTGGCGTCGTTGCGGTTTGGGTTTGCCGCCACCTCCGGCGCTGGGATGCACTGCCTGCACAGGAGCCCGCTGCCGCTCTCGCACCAGCTCGACCAGGTAAATCTGTGTTACCACATCATCCTGGATTTGCTCCATCAAGTCAGCGAACATGTCAAAAGCTGCCCGTTTGTAAGCCACCAGCGGGTCTTGCTGAGCCACAGCTTGCAACCCAATGCCTTCGCGCAAGATGTCCAGATCGGTCAGATGGCGCACCCAACGCTTGTCGATGGCCTGAATCATCAGCAAGCGCTCGATGCGGCGCATATCTTCGCTGCCCAAGCGAGATTCTTTGGCTGCATAATTCTGCTCGGCCAGAGCGTACAATCGCTCAGCCAGCTCGTCACGCCCCATTCCGGCCCAGGCCTCCACGTTCTCGCTGGCAGGCAAAGGCATCACCCGCAGCACTGCCTGATGCAGGTTCTTTAGATCCCAATCTTCGGGATATTTGGCCGCGGTGTAGCGGGCCACCAGGCGCTGTAAATAAAGTTCGACCATTCGTAAAATGGTGGGTTTTAAATTGGGCTCGCTGAGCACTTTTTGACGCTGGTCATAAATAACTTCGCGCTGCTTGTTGACCACGTCGTCATATTCCAGCACGTGTTTGCGCATGTCAAAGTTGTAGCCTTCTACTCTGGATTGCGCCTGCTCGATGGCTTTGCTCACCAGGCCCGCTTCCAGGGGCATATCTTCATCTACCCCCAACCGATCCATAATTTTCGAAAGTGATGTGCCGCCAAAACGCCGCATCAAGTCATCTTCCAGCGAAAGGTAAAAGCGCGAGACACCAGGATCGCCCTGTCGTCCGGCACGGCCACGCAACTGGTTATCAATGCGCCGGGCCTCGTGCCGCTCTGTGCCGATAACATAGAGTCCGCCCAGCTCCCGCACTTTGTCGCCATCGATTTGAGTGCGTTGCCAGCGCTCTGCCAACACCTTCACCCAGGGCGCTTGCACCACATCATAAGGGTCTTTGCCCTTGCGCAGAGCATCCACGACCTCGCCCCAGTCACTTTCCGAAATCTCGTTCAGGTCGTAATCCTTTTTGCGCAGGTCTTCACGGGCCAGATTTTCGGCATTGCCGCCCAGCAGAATATCGACGCCGCGGCCCGCCATGTTGGTGGCGATGGTTACTGCGCCCGGACGCCCCGCCTGAGCGATGATCACCGCTTCGCGTTCGTGGTTTTTGGCGTTAAGCACCTGATGCGGAATGCCGCGCCGTCGCAGCAATGCCGAAATGTATTCCGAGGTTTCGATGGCGCTGGTTCCCAGCAGCAACGGCTGGCCCGTTTGATGTGCCCGGTCAATCTCTTCCAGCACCGCCTTGAATTTGGCCCGCTGCGATTTGAATACCATGTCGGGATGATCGATGCGTCGCACTGGCACATTGGTAGGAATCACCACCACATCCAAATTGTAAATGCGATGGAATTCCTCCTGCTCGGTAGCAGCAGTACCGGTCATACCGGCCAATTTGTGGTACATGCGGAAAAAGTTCTGGAAAGTGATGGTGGCCATGGTTAGATTTTCACGGCGAACCTTAACACCTTCTTTGGCCTCGATGGCCTGATGCAAGCCCTCGGAGTAGCGACGCCCGTGCATCAAGCGCCCGGTAAACTCATCCACGATGATGATTTCACCATCTTTGACGATGTAATCTTTGTCCAGCTTGAACAAAACCTGGGCTCGCAAGGCGTTATCCAGATAAGGCGCCATCTCGGCATATTCGGGGTCGTAAAGCGTTTTGTCCTGTGGGATGCCAATCCAATTTTCGATTTTGCGCAAACCCTCTTCGGTCAGGGTCACAACGCGATCTTTTTCATCCAACGCATAGTCACCAGGACCATCCTCCTCAAGCTGGGGTTGCAATCGGGGCACAAGTTGGGCAAATCGGCGATAAAGGTCGCTGGACTCTTGCGCCGGTCCCGAGATAATCAGCGGCGTGCGCGCTTCGTCGATGAGGATGTTGTCGATCTCGTCGATGATGGCAAAATTGAGGGGGCGCTGCGAGATTTGCTCGACCTCGCTGACCATGTTGTCACGCAAATAATCGAACCCGAATTCGTTGTTGGTTCCATAAGTGATGTCGGCCCGGTATGCCTCGCGGCGGGTGATGGGTCGCAAATTTCTAAACCGGTCATCATCATTGGGATATTCCGGGTCGTAGATGAAGGAGCCTTGATCGGGGTTGCCCGCACCACTCTGGATGACTGCCGCGCTAACGCCCAGGAAGTGATACACCGGGCCCATCCACTGCACGCCATATTTCGAGAGATAATCATTGGGCGTAACCAGATGCACACCTCGTCCGGTTAGCGCATTGAGATAAAGGGGTAACGTGGCCACCAGGGTTTTACCTTCGCCAGTTTTCATCTCGGCGATTTTACCCATGTGCAACACAATGCCGCCAATAAGCTGCACATCGTAATGACGCATGCTCAGGGTACGCACCGCGGCCTCTCGCACAACAGCAAAGGCTCGCGGCAAAATTTCCATGAGGATGTCCTCTTCCAATTGCCGCCAATCCTCATCCACCTGCTCAATCTGGCGTTTGATGCGGTCGATGTCGCTGGGGTCTTCTTCCTGCCCCAAGGCTTCTTGCAGTGCTGCCATTTGTTGCCGCAGCGGCGCAGTCTCCTGCTGAATTTTCTGGCGGAACTGCGCTGTTTGTGCTCGCAAATCATCATCAGAAAGCTGCTTGATGGCTGGTTCCAGCGCGTTGATTTCATCGACTCTGGGTCGAATTTGTTTGATGAGTTTTTCGCTGGGATCGCCAACGACTTTCTTTAGTAAGTTTTTGAACATAGGATTTTGAGACGTGATGCGGTTAGTGATTGATGGTGCTTACGAATTATAGCACATCGTGCGCTTCGGGCTTACTTACGCAGCGCCCGAAGCTGCCGGAAGAGGGATTTCTCCTGTTCGGAAAGCTTTGTGGGCAGTTGTGCCGTTACTTCTACATAAAGATCGCCTCGCTCATCCGGTTTTTTGAGCTGTGGCATCCCCTTGCCCCGCAGCCGAAAGGTTTTGCCATTGGCTGTTTCGGGAGGAATGTTGAGGATGAGGGGGCGTTCAAGGGTGGGAATTTGCACTTCGCCCCCCAAGATGAGGGTGTAGAGGTCTACGGGCAATTTCAGGCGCAAGTTGTTTCCTTCGCGCTGAAACAGGGGATGTGGCAAGACGTTGATGCGAAGATAAAGATCGCCTGCCTGTCCGCCATGCCGCCCGACGCCCCCCTTGCCCGCAACGCGCACCCGCGAGCCGGTCTTGACCCCTTTGGGCAACCTCACCTCGATGCGTTCATCGGCCAGTTGCAGGGTGCGCGCCCCGCCATGATAGGCCTCTTCCAAGGTGATGTCGATGCTGTGTTCGGCATCGCGCCCGCGCGTCGGGCGTGCGTATGATGCGCCCGGGCGTGCGCCGGCAAAGCCGCCGCCACGTCCTCCCATGCCAAACAATGTCTCGAAGAAGTCGGAGAAGTTGCCCGCGCCGCCGAACATTTGCTCCAGCTCTTCGGGAGAAAGCCCACGGCCACGGCCCGCCTGCCCGGCGCCGCCGTACTGCTGCCAAAAATCCTCGGGCCTGCCGCCGCTGCCGGTAAAATGCTTCCACTGCGAGCCGAACTGATCATACTTTTGGCGTTTTTCAGCGTCGGATAGCACCTCGTAAGCCTCGTTGACCTCTTTGAATTTTTCTTCTGCTGTCGGGTCATCGGGATTTTTGTCTGGATGATAATCTCGGGCCAGTTTGCGATAAGCCTTCTTTATCTCTTTGTCGGTGGCATTTTTGGCCACACCAAGAATTTTGTAATAGTCTTTGTAGTCCATAAATCCATTCCTTTTTGTCGGGCTGGCTTGCCTGCAACTAGTATACTCCTGTTGCGCTACTTTGGCGATATTGACCGGAGGATTTACCCAATAAAAACGGGCGGAAGTTTTGGCAACTCCCGCCCGTTGGGGTTTTTATGCTGATGGAACTGGGGGATGGGGAAATCACCCCTCACCACCTCTTAGACCTCGCGGAAGTCACCTTCGACCACTTCGTCGTCATCATTGCCCGCGGGGCCCGCTGGTTGTGGGCCCGGTCCTGCTGCGCCCGGAGTGCCTTCTTCGGCCTGCTGGCTGTACAACTGCTGGCTCAGCGCATGGCTGGCCTGCTGCAATTGCTCGGTCAAAGAACGAATTTTGTCGGTGTCTTCACCTTCCATCGCTGTTTTCAGCTCACTGATAAGCCCTTCGATTTGGCCTTTCTCGGTAGCAGGAACTTTATCGCCCAGGTCAGTCAACATCTTTTCCATGGCGTAAACGGTGCTGTCTGCGGTGTTGCGGGCGTCGATGAGCTGGCGGCGGGCCTCATCCTCGGCCTCGTGGGCCTTGGCTTCCCGTACCATCTGCTCAACCTCACTTTCGCTGAGATTGGTGGTAGCAGTGATTTTGATGCCTGTTTCCTTGCCCGAAGCTTTATCCTTAGCGGTCACGTGCAAAATGCCGTTGGCGTCGATATCAAAGGTTACTTCGACCTGAGGCACACCTCGCCGCGCGGGCGGAATGCCATCCAGCCGGAAGTTGCCCAGCAGCTTGTTATCGCTGGCCATGGGACGCTCGCCCTGCAAAACATTGATATCTACCGCGGTCTGATTGTCTTCGGCGGTGCTGAACACCTCGGTCTTGCGGGTGGGAATGGTGGTGTTGCGAGGAATGAGCACGGTCATCACGCCACCCAGGGTTTCTACACCCAGGCTCAGGGGGGTCACATCCAGCAGTAGCACGTCGGTGACTTCGCCCGCCAGCACGCCCGCCTGAATGGCCGCACCCACGGCAACGACCTCATCGGGGTTGACTGTCTTGTTGGGAGCTTTGCTGGTCAGGCTGTGTACCAAATCCTGAATCATGGGCATACGGGTGGAACCACCCACCAAGATGACTTCATCCAGGTCGCCGGTCTTGAATCCGGCATCACGCAAGGCCTGCTCGAATGGCTTGCGGCAGCGCTGCACCAGGTCTTCGGTGAGTTGCTCGAATTTACTGCGGGTGAGTTTGAACTGCAAGTGTTTCGGGCCCGACGCATCAGCCGTGATGAAGGGCAGGTTGATTTCTGTTTCTTTGACGCTGGAAAGCTCGATTTTGGCCTTTTCAGCCGCTTCGCGCAAGCGTTGCAACGCCTGACGATCTTTGCTCAGGTCAATGCCCTGGTCCCGGCGGAAAGAATCCACCAACCAATCCACGATGCGCTCATCCCAGTCATCACCACCCAGGTGCGTATCACCGGCAGTGGATTTTACCTCGATGACGCCATCGCCAACTTCCAGAACCGAAACATCGAATGTTCCGCCACCCAGGTCGAACACCAAAATGGTCTCTTCCTGCTTTTTATCCAGGCCATAGGCCAGCGCTGCGGCAGTGGGTTCATTGATGATGCGCTTCACTTCCAGACCCGCAATCTTGCCCGCATCCTTGGTGGCCTGGCGCTGACTATCATTGAAATAAGCGGGCACGGTAATCACGGCGGCGGTCACAGGTTCGCCCAAATAGGCCTCAGCATCCTTCTTCAGCTTGGCCAGTGTCATGGCGCTGATTTCTTGCGGCGTAAACGTTTTGCCCACGATGGGCGCATCGACACGGGCGTCGCCATTGGGCCCGGGCACAATTTTATAAGAGACCATTTCCGCTGTGCGTTTGGTCTCGGCATCCTCAAAGCGCCGCCCCATCAGGCGCTTGATGGAGTAAAAGGTATTCTCTGCATTGACAATAGCCTGGCGCTTGGCAGTTGTGCCCACCAGACGCTCGCCATTTTTATTGAAAGCCACCACAGAAGGGGTTGTGCGGCCACCTTCGGCGTTGGGGATTACAGTTACATCACCACCTTCCATGACGGCGATGACGCTGTTGGTCGTACCAAGATCGATACCAACTGTTTTTGCCATTTCTAAAATCCTCCTCAGGATGAATAAGTTCTCGATGCGGGGCGCAGACAGAGAGCGCCCAGAATTGGTTATTTTCAGTATAGCGCCGAAGTATATGCGGGGCATGGCAAAAGTATTAGCGAAGTATAAGAATTTGGGGGCGCTGCATAAAAACAAGCTTTATGAGAGGTAACTATACAGGTAGCGCCCTTCAATCCTTAGCCACGAAGGCTCGAGGGTGACGAAGAGCGGATCTTTTCTTTCTTCGTACCGTTGTGTCTTCATGTCCTTCGTGGCTAATCATAAAACGTAAATCGTTACCATGAAAGTATTCATCTCGCCGCGCTTCCATTCTTTGATTGTGGCGTGCTATAATTTGTATGATGACCATTCCTTTAACCCTCATCTGAACTTCATGCTTGCAGGCCCCAGCAAGGCGCCTGCTTCTGGTCAGAAAACAATCATGCCTAACGACCTTCTTGCTATTGAGCTTTCCTTTGTTGTTCTACTCCTATTGGTGTTTGTCGTAGCCATGTTTGCGCATCGGCTGCGATTGCCCTACACCGTAGCGTTGGTGTTGGTGGGATTGGGGCTTTCGTTTCAGAGTACGGTGCATTTTGAGCTTACACCCGACATTATTCTATTGCTCTTTTTGCCACCTTTGGTGTTTGAGGCCGCACTACACATCGATTACGGCATCTTCAAACGTGTAGCACTGCCCGTTTTACTGCTGGCCATCTTTGGCGTGCTAATGACCATCGGCGTCATCTGGGGCCTGCTGGGCATGACCGGCCTGCTGGACTGGCGAACCGCCTTGATTTTTGCAGCGCTGATTGCTGCCACAGACCCGGTAGCGGTGGTTTCTCTTTTCAAGGCGCTGGGTGCGCCCAAAAAACTTTCTACTCTGGTTGAAAGTGAAAGCTTGTTCAACGATGCCACCACCATCGTGGTTTTTCACATCGTTGTGGCCGCGGTGTTGGTTGGCGGCTCTGAATTTCATCTTGACTGGATACACGCGGTGTTGCAATTTGGAACTGTGGCCATTGGCGGCTTGAGCATTGGTGTGGCCACAGGCATTGTGGCTAATTTCATCTTCGGTCGCATCGATGATCATCTGATTGAAATTACCCTTAGCACCATCGTGGCCTATGGCGCTTATCTGCTGGCAGAGCATTTTCATCTTAGCGGCGTGCTGGCTGTGGTATTTGCCGGCATGCTCATTGGCAATCGCAGCAGTTACAACATGTCGGCCACCACCCGCATCATGCTTACCAACTTTTGGGAATATATTGCTTTTTTGACCAACAGCATCGTTTTTATTCTCATCGGCATGCAGGTGGTGATTCCCAGCATGGGGAGCCAGCTTTATCTGCTGATTTTTGTGGTGGTGATTGTGGTACTCATCAGTCGCGCCATCACTGTTTACGGGCTGAGTGTTGTCAGCAAGCTCTTGGGAACCCGGGTCAAGTCTTCGTATCAACATGTTTTGTTCTGGGGCGGCTTGCGAGGAGCGGTGAGCTTGGCGCTGGCCCTGAGCTTGGGCCATCATGTGCCCAACCGCGATCTCATCATCTCGCTGACCTTTGCTGTGGTTTTCTTCACCCTGCTGGTGCAATCGACAACTATTGGCCCGTTGCTACGCAAGTTGGGCCTTTCGGGCCAGTCGGAAGAAGAACGCCAGTATGAGCATATCCACACCCGCTTGCTGGCTGCCCGTGCAGCTTATGCCCGCCTGCAACGGGAATATGACCACGGCACGCTGGACCCGGCAGCATGGCAAATTGTGCGAAATGAGATGGAGGAACGCATTCGAAAGCTGAATCAGGAGCAGCAACACTTTGCCGAGACCAATCAGGAGCTTTTTACCCGCATCACCGCCTCCTTGCGGCGTAAAGCGCTGCACATCCAGCGGGCCAGCATTGCAGATCTGGAGCGTGAAGGCATCATCTCCGACAAAGTTGCCCGCGAAGTCATCGAAGAAATTGATGCAGAAATTGAAGAAGCCTCTCAGTTACACACCTCGCCGCCTTCTGAGGCGGAGAATGCAATAGAAATCGACGAAACATCATCATTACCAGCGCCCGACTCAGTCGAGCCGGAGCCCCCCCAAGACGAGGAAGAAAAATGACCCAATCAACCCTACTCCCCTGGGAGCAAACACCTGATCCCCGCGCCATTCTCAAAGAAGCAGACCCCGAAATCTTTGCAGCCATCGAGAAGGAGCGCACCCGCCAGCAAGACCATGTTGAGCTGATTGCATCGGAAAACTATGTTTCAGCGGCAGTTTTGGCTGCCGATGGCTCAGTGCTGACCAACAAATATGCCGAAGGTTTGCCCGGGGCCCGCTACTATGGAGGTTGCGAGTATGTGGACATTGCCGAGGCGCTGGCCATCGAACGGGCCAAAAAACTCTTCGGTGCCGAACATGTAAATGTACAGCCGCACGCCGGTGCGCCCGCCAACATCGCCGCTTACATGGCCCTGCTCAAACCGGGCGATAAAGTTATGGGCATGAAATTGGCCCATGGCGGACATCTCACCCATGGCGCCAAATTCAACCTCAGCGGCAAAATCTACGACTTTTATGGCTATGGCGTGAATCCCGACACCGAAATGTTGGATTACGACGCCATCCGCGACCTGGCCCTGGAGGTGCGTCCCCGCCTGATTCTGGCTGGCGCCAGCGCCTATCCCCGCCAGATTGATTTCAAGACCTTGCGCGCCATCGCTGATGAGGTCGAGGCCCTGTTGATGGTGGACATGGCGCACATCGCCGGTCTGGTTGCGGCCAAACTACATCCCGACCCCGTGCCTTATTGCGACGTTGTCACCACTACCACGCACAAAACCTTACGCGGCGCCCGGGGCGGCATGATTCTCAGCAAAGCGGAATGGGGTCGCAAAGTGGATAAAGCGGTCTTCCCCGGTCTGCAAGGTGGCCCACTCATGCACCAGATTGCCGGTAAGGCGGTGGCATTGGGCGAAGCGCTGAAACCCTCGTTCAAGGTTTATGCCCAAAATGTGCTGGACAACATGCAGGCCATGGCCGAAGAACTGACCGCTGCCGGCCTGCGTCTGGTCTCGGGCGGCACCGACAACCATCTGGCCCTGGTGGATGTGACACCCTTTGGCATTGGTGGAGCCATCACCGAAGATGCACTGGGTCGGGCAGGCATCACCGTGAATAAAAACTTGATTCCCTACGACACCCGCAAATCCATGGATCCCAGCGGTATTCGCGTGGGCTCCCCCGCCATGACCACTCGTGGCCTGGGCCAGGATGAATTCCGACAAATTGCCCGCTGGATGGTGCAAGTGCTGCAAAAGCCAGAAGATGACGCCCTCATCGCCAGCATTGCTGCCCAGGTGAAAGAAATGCTGACAGCGTTTCCTGTTCCCGGCTAAACAAACAATACCCCCTTGGTCGTGGTGATTTTTGACTGCTGATGAGGGCTCACCACGATCACAAAGGCACGAAAAAAGGAAAGAAACGGTTACTACTAAGGTAGCCCGGCTAGAAACCACGAAGACACGAAGCCACAAAGGCACGAAGAAAAGAAAAAGCTTTGAAATTCTTGGTGTTCTTAGTGTCTTTGTGCCTTTGTGGTGATTGAAGTCGGGTACGTTAGTCGTTACAAGAAACGCTCAAGAAAATCTGTGCCATCTGTG
>CAZMDD010000115.1:0-38998 GCA_964565065.1 uncultured Caldilineales bacterium
CCCCATGATAGAATTCATCAGCGCGGTTTCCTCGCCGCACACAAACGCGCCCGCGCCCTCGTAGATGGCCAGGCGGAAGTTGAAACCGGAGCCCAGGATGTCATCCCCCAACAGCCCCAGCTCCTGGGCCTGCTCCATGGCCATGCGCAGGCGCCGAATCGCTAGCGGATACTCCGCCCGCACGTAAATATAACCCTGCTCAGCCCCTATGGCGTAACCGGCAATAATCATGCCCTCGATGACTGAATGCGGGTCTCCTTCCAGCACCGAACGATCCATGAACGCGCCCGGGTCGCCCTCATCCGCATTGCAGATGACATATTTGGGGAATTTCGGGGTCTGCCGGGCGAATTTCCACTTGAGCCCGGTAGGAAAACCGCCGCCCCCACGCCCGCGCAGGCCCGAATCCAGCACTTCCTGAATGACCTCCTCGGGCGTCATCTGGGTGAGGGCCATCTCCAGCGCCGAGTACCCATCCACCGCCAGATAATCGTCGATGCTTTCCGGGTCGATGAGCCCGCAGTTAGAAAGCACAATGCGCTGCTGCTTGGCCTGGAAGGGAATACGCTCCTGCGTGCCCGGAACCACAAAACTCAGAGAATGCAGCTCGTGCCCGCGCGATGTGCTCACAGTGGGGATAGCCTGGCCCACGATGGTCGCCTTCTTCAGCTTGCCACCATCGAAATAGTGCCGGAAAACCTCCTTGACATTGCGTTTGGTCACATAACCGTAATTGATGCGCTCCCGACCATCCGCCTGAATTTCCACCATGGGCTCGTAGGAGCACATGCCCACGCAGCCCACCTGGCTCACCTCGGCATCGATGCCGCGGGCCGCCAGCTCCTTTTGAATCGCCGCGGCCGTTTCGGCAGCGCCCGCGGCAATGCCGCACGTGCCCATGCCTACGGTAATGTAAACCTCGCCCTGCTGCTTGGCTTGCCACAATGCACGGGCCCGAGAGCGACTTTCGGTCAATTCATTAGTCTTGGTCTGCATCATCAATCCCCCGATTCCTTCGTGGATGCGATTTTCTTCTTCAACGTGCGCAAAAGCTTATCCTGCTTCACACGCCCCATCACCTCATCATCCAGAATAGCCACCGGCGCCAGCGCGCACGAGCCGATGCAATAGACGATTTCCACGGTCAGCTCGCCATCTTCTGTTGTTTCATTCACATGAACATGAAACTCCTCTTCCACCGCAGTGGCCAAAATCGGTGTGCCCTTCACGTGGCAGGCTGTGCCATCGCACAACTTGAGCACATGCTTGCCCCGTTTTTTAAGATAAAACTGGGCGTAAAAGGTTGCCACGCCATAAACTTTGCTGGTGGGCAACTTCAGGCTTTCGGCAATGCGCTCCAAACTTTCGGGCGGCAGCCAGCCGTAAAGCTCTTGCGTCTTTTGTAGAGCGGGGATGAGCATCCCCCCTTGCCCTTCGAACTCAGTGAGAACCTCATCCATCAGGGTGAGATCGATGGAACCATGGGCAGTTTGGGCCATGGGAAAACTCCTGTGCAGAGGATTGGTGGTATGCTGCTTCAGCACATTTTATCGTGGTTTTTGCCGCATTGCGCTGATCAAAATCATAAAAACAAGGGCTGCAAGTCCTGTTTGCCGCAAAGAAGCTAATTGCTCGATGACATCAGGCAAATTGGTATGATCATTATACAATAGCGTCACCAGTTCAGCAATGGCCCGATAGGATTTGATCCCCTACTGCTTGGGTTCCTGGCCCGCTTCGGGTATACTCTTTGCATGCCCGCATCCCTACTCTTTCATCTGGCTCCCCCCGATTTGCAGGAAGAACGCTGCATCAATGCCCGCCATCGTCAGGCCGGATGCACCTTGTGCGTCGAGCATTGCCCCACGGCGGCCATCAGTTTGCTGCCCGGCCCCCGGCCTCTGCCCGTGCTTGATGCCGATGCCTGCGTGGGCTGCGGTATTTGCATCCCTGTGTGTCCCACCGATGCCTTCACCCAGGGCATGCAGCCCGAAACCAGGCTGGTGAACTTGCGCACAGAGCTTCCGGGGGATGAGGCCGTGTTGCTGGTTTGCCCGCAGCATCCTGCGCCCGCCCGCAGTTCTGCACCCGCACGCGTCGCCATCCGCCATCAGCGTTGCCTGGCCGCATTTTCGCCCGAACAACTGCTCGAACTAAGCCACCACGGCTCTCGACAAGTGTGGCTGGCCGATGAGACTTGCGCTCGCTGCCCCCTGGCCCCCAGCCAGGCGCGATTGAACCATCTGGCCCAGGCTGTCAACACCCTATTGGCTGGCTTTGGCATCGGGCCCGCAATCCACTTGGTCAGTCATCACGCATCCCCGGCTCACGAGCTGCAAGTGTTGGATGCTGCCGCCCCCGAGGTCACCCGTCGCGGCTTCTTCCGCAGTCTGGGCGGTTTGGCCCGCCAGCGCGTCGATGAGGCTGTGGCGCATCGGCCCAAACCCCTGTTTGCCCCTGGTGCGCCCGTAGATGCTCGTCTGCCCTACCAGCAGCCCCACTCCTTGCAGCGCCTGAATCAGCACTTGGACCATCTGGCCCGGCAAAAAGCTCCTGCATCCGACTTTCAGCTCGCCACCGACCATCTGCCCTGGGCCCAAGTTAATCTGGATGCCGGGAAATGCTCCGGGTGTCAGCTTTGCGCTCGGTTTTGTCCCACTGGCGCCCTCTCCTGGCGGCAAGGTGAGCAGGAAGGCCGGCAACTATTCAACCTTGACTTCCATCCTGCCCTTTGTTTGGATTGCAACATTTGTGTCGCTGTTTGTCCGCACGATGCCCTGGATTTGACACAGCAGCTTCCTCTGAGCGATTTACTGGCCCGGCAACCTGCATTGCTTCTGGCCGATTATCTTGAACCCTGCCAGCGCTGCGGGGCCCTCACCCGCAACATCTCACCCTCCGAGCCCACCCTGTGTTATGCCTGCCAGCCTCCCACGCTGTATCGGCAGCGCACCCAGCGGGCGCACATGGCCACCCTGGCCCGCCAATTAGCCCGGCAGCATGAACAAGCACCATCCGATACTACCTAACCTATCTCCCTCCCCATTGCCAAAATTATGCCATCACTTTTCAAGCAACTATTCGCCCGTTTACCCATGGCCCGCTCTACCCGGGCCTACGCCTTTGCTCTGGAGCACATCACCCTGCCCGAAGCACCGCAAATTCTCGAAATTGGTGCCGGACAGGGCTTTGGAGCTGCCCATCTTAGCCGCGCGTTTCCGCAGGGCCAAGTGTATAGCATCGATATCACCATGGAATGCCTAAAGCCCGACGTGCTGGAAACGGGGCCGCATCCCCCCGAGTTCATTTTGGGTTCCGCCACCGACATCCCTCTGGAAACCAACAGCATGGACGCTGTTTTTGTGGTGATGACCTTTCATTGCTTGCCTCAGCCGCAAACTGTGATGAATGAAATCGCCCGCGTGCTCAAACCGGGTGGCCAGCTTGTTTTGGTCGATGTGGATGGGCGGCACTGGATGAAAGGCCCCTTTGAGCTCACCGAGCATCTGTTCATCAGCAAAATCACCCATGCCTACAAAATCGAAGAGCTTACCGTACTCACTGTGCGCGCGGGTCTGGTTGATTTTCAGGTGCAGCGTCGTCCCGGCAAAGAGCGTGGCTTTATGATGTGGGTCTTCGCCCGCAAACCCAAAGCATCATCCGCTGCCAAGTCTCAAAAACCTAAAATCTACCGCTCCCGACACCAAACTTCGTTGCACGCCCAGACCCAAAAATAACGGGTGTGAAACACCACCCCCGGGCAGCAGCGCTCCCGGGGGTGTGGGTATGGGTGTCAGACCAGCGGAACATGCACGATTAGCTATTGGCCGAATGCCACCATTCGTAATGGTTTCGATCCAATTCCTCTGCCGAGAGCATAGGATAATAAATCAGCCCATCCATGTTGCCAATGTAAATGCCGGTGTCGATGGTGCGGTAGGGGTGTTCCACCGAGTGCGTGCGATCCACCATCTTGGTGCGAATGGTTTTGTCTCGCAGCGCGGCCAGGGCCTCGCGCAACGCGGGAATGAAATCGTAGGGGAGTGAGTCTGCGGGCGCGTTTTCTGGGTCGAGATCCAGATTGTCCAACTTTAACTCGACATAAGCCAGGGCGGGAAAGGAGATGAGATTATCGGGGTCGTGGGTCATGTAGAAATGGAAATCAGCCGGAGCAAAGGTGCTGGCCACCAACACCGAAACGGGCGCAATTTCCTGATAAAGATAGAATTTTTGATTTTGGATGGGAATGTCTGTACGCTTTTCCAGCGGCAGCACTTTGCCGAAGCGTGTCGCCAGATAAAGCGTGCCCATGACCTCCAGCGGAATGTATTCCAGAACGCGGTAGGTAGCTACATAGACCGATTTTTTCGGACGGCCATTTTCGTGGGGCACACAGCGCTCCATAGCTTCATCGATGCGGAAGAAGGGATGCCGGAAATTGGCGTCCAGTTCGATGAAAATGGCTTGTTCGCTATGTTTGCGCTTGTCGCCAACAGTATAGTATTCGCCGAATTCCTCAGGAGGGAGCATAGAGACAATGAGTGCTTCGGGGATGAGAGAAAGATAGAGATATTTGGTCATTACAGGCCTCCAGAGGGCGTGATTGATTGCGTGATGCTTGATTATAGCATTGGTGTTGCTCTGGCCAAAAAGGGTTTGGCCGTTGCTGTTCAGGATGCGAGGGCGTGCCGGAGTTTTTCCAGGGCAGTTTGCAAGCGCTGCAGCGAGGTTTGTTGTCCTACGGCGACCAGGGTGGCAAAGAGGGGGGGGGCGACTTTTTTACCGGTAAGCGCCTGACGAATGGGCGAGAAGACTTGTCCTGCTTTCAGGCCCGAGGTTTTGGCCAGATTGCGCAGTGCTTGCTCCAGTGTGGCTTCATCCCACGAGTCGATGGCTTGTAGGGTGCTGATGATGCTTTGGATGATGGTGACTGTTTGTTCGGGCGTGGTTTTGCGGGGAACCAGTAGCTTGGGCTCCCCTATGTCGAGGGTGTCTGTGTAGAGGAAGTCGATGAGGGGCGTGGCGTCGCTAAGGATTTTCAGGCGTTCCTGAATGGCCGGGGCAATGATGCGCAGACGTTCATCCTTTTGCAATGTTTCCTGGGGAATGCCCAGGTCGCGGCTGAGGTAGGGGATGAGCCGCTGGACCAGCTCTTCGATGCTGAGATTGCGGATGTAAACGCCATTCATCCATTCCAGCTTTTCTGCGGGGAAGCGGGCCGGGCCGGGATTGATGTCTTTGAGATCGAAATGCTTGATGGCAGTTTTCTGGTCATAGATTTCTGTTTCGCCATCCAGTGACCAGCCAATGCCGCTAAGAAAGTTGAACAGGGCTTCGGGCAAATAGCCCAGTTCCGGGAATTCATGGAGCATCACCGGGATGGTGGAGCCATCGGGGGTGAGCAGTGCGCGTTTGCTGATTTTGCCTTTGCCACTGGGCTTGAGGATGCTGGGCGTGTGGGCCAAAATGGGCATTGGCCAGCCCAGGAAGTTGTAGAGATGCACATGTAGCGGGGTGGAGGAAATCCATTCTTCGCCCCGCACTACGTGGGTGATTTCCATGTCGTGGTCATCTACCACCACCGCCAGATGATAGGTGGGGTAGCCGTCAGCTTTGAGCAGTACCGCATCTTGCAGGGCTTTGTTTTCGAAGGTGACAGGCCCGCGAATGAGATCATTCAGGGTGACGCTGCCTTGTTCGGGCACAGCCAGACGTACTACCCATGAGCGGCCCTCGGCTTCTTTGGCGGCTCGCTGCTCAGGTGTGAGGTAGCGACAACGACGGTCGTAGCCGATTTTTTCTTTGTTGGCCTGTTGTTGTTCGCGCATGGCAGCCAGTTCTTCGGGCGTGCAGTAGCAGCGATACGCATGGCCTTCTGCAATGAGGCGCTCTGCTGCTTGTTGATATTTTTCCAGGCGCTGCGACTGGATGTAGGGGGCGTGCGGCCCGCCAATTTCGGGGCCTTCGTCCCAATCCAGGCCCAGCCAGCGCAGGCCCTGGATGATTTTTTCCTGGGCGCCAGGAACCAGGCGTTTGCGATCGGTGTCTTCGATGCGCAGGAGGAATTGGCCGCGGGTGTGGCGGGCGTAGAGCCAGGCGAAGAGCGCGGTGCGGGCCGCGCCAATGTGCAGGTAGCCGGTGGGGCTGGGGGCGAATCGTGTTCGGGCTGGTGTGGTCATGGTTGGTCAACGTTGGATATGGCGGTCGATGTCCATGGTGGGTTGGCGCACCAGGCCATCGTAGTGGTTGTAGTGGGGATGGTCGAGGATATGGGCCATAAAGAGCTTCTCGGTCCAGTTGGCATGCTGATAGAGTGATGGCACATAAAATTTTGCACCGTAGATGGGGCTGATTTTACGTGTTTCGTGCGTATCGTTGAAATCGTGGATGGCCAGGCGTTCGCCGTTGAAATCGGCAAAGGTGTAGCCCAGGATGTCGTCGAAGTAACATTGCACTCGTGGCAGAATGCGCTGTGCAGGGGCTTCCAGCAGCGCCATGGCCGCGGCTGTGCCGGTGTAGAGGTCTAGATCAAAGGCGATGAAGCCAATGGGTGCGTGCTCGCTACGTAGAAAGGCTGGGATGGTTTTTTGTACCAGGCCCAGGTGTAGCCGCGCCCGTTGTAGCCGGGCGCGCAGTGCTTTTTCATCCATGGCAAAATCGCCTGCTTGCCACAGATTAGGCAAGTCGCGGTTATCTTGTGGTTTGGGCAGGCCTGTGCCGGTATCAAAGCCAATGACATCGATTTGAACATCCAATGCTTGCTGAATGACTTGGGCGCCATTTTCCATGGCGATGAGTCCGTTTCCTCCAGCTACACCCAGTTCGATGCTGCTGATGCGGGGGATGCCCAGATTTTTGGCCAGATACGCGGCGTGAGCCAGGCTCCAGGTGTAGTAGGGCCGCTGGTTTTTGCCGTGCGTTTGTGCAACCTCGATGACCAGAGCGTTGAGCATTGGGTAGGCCGACATGTCGCGGCTAAAGTCGTGCGGGCGGGGCGGTGGGGTTGCGGCCCAGCGGATGATGCGATGGAGGGTGTTGCGTAGTTTTTGTTTCATGTGGTCAGCGCTTTTTCCAGCAGTGTTTTGACGATTTGCGGGTTGGCTTTGCCCTGGGTGTGGCGCATGACTTGTCCCATAAAGAAGCCTAGCAGGCCTGTTTTGCCGGCACGGTAGGCTGCTACTTTTTCTTGGTTGGCTGCCAATACTTGCTGGATGATGGGGTGCAGTGCATCGGTGTCGCTGAGCTGGCTCATGCCCCGGGCCTGGATGATGGTGTCGGGGTCGCCTCCTTGGGCTACCAGCTCGGCCAGGATTTTTTGTCCCTGGTTGCGGGAGATGATGCCTTCATCGACCCGCTGCACCAGTTTGGCAAAGGTTGCCCCGGTGATGGGCAGTTGGTTGAGAGGTTTGTTTTTGCTGAGTCCTAGCAGTTGGTTGAGGAACCAGTTTGCCAGAGAGGTGCCATTGGGATAGGTTTCGACCGCAGCGTGGAAGAATTGCACTTGGTGGCTGTTTGCGGTGATGAGGTCGGCCTGGGCAGGGCTTAATTGCAACTTGGCTTGCAGCGTTTGGTAGGCTTCTTGCAGTTTTGGATTTTGTGCGCGTGCCTGCTGACGGGCGACTTCTGCGGCCCGGGCCTGGGGGGATGTTGTTTTTGTCTGGGAACGGGACGTCGCGCGGGCTTGTCCACGCTGTTTGGGCTGAGCTGGCTGCTTTTTCTTCCCCCAACTATCGCGCAGGCTGATGATGCGATTGAAGATGAGGGCATGGGCGCTGCTTTCTTGGCTGTCCTGGATGAAGTAGCCCAGACGCTCGAATTGGTAGCGGGTGTCGGCAGGGTCGTTTTGGATGCTGGGCTCGACGCGGGCAGTGGTGATGGTTTTCAGGCTTTCGGGGTTGAGGTAGTCTAAAAAGGTTTTGCCCTGGGCCGGGGCATCGGGGATGGGGATGGTGAAGAGGCGGTCGTAGAGGCGTACCTCGGCGGGCAGCGAGGTTGCGGCATCGACCCAGTGGATGGCAGACCAGACTTTGAGGCCCGCGGGCCGAGAGCCCAGTGAGTCGGGCAGGTAGGTGCAGCGAAGTTCGGTGATGTCGCCTGTTTCGGGGTCTTGTATCATCTCGTCGCAGGTGATGACGTAGCTGTGGCGCAGGCGCACGCTGCGCCCGGGGGCCAGCCGCCGGAAGCCTTTGGGCGGGTCTGCGCTAAAGTCGTCACGTTCGATGTAGAGTTCGCGAGAGAAGGGCAGGGGCCGGGAGCCTTCCTGGTCGATGTCTCGGGGCCAGTAGCTGGCGTTGAGTTCTTCGGTTTGGCCCGCTGGGTAGTTGCTGATGACGACTTTGAGGGGGTTGAGTACGGCCATGATGCGTGGGGCTCGATGATTGAGGTCGTCACGCAGGGTGTGTTCGAAGAGTTCGATTTCGACACGGCTGTTGTTTTTGGCAACGCCCACTCGATGAATGAAGGTGCGGATGCTTTCGGGGGTGATGCCGCGGCGTCGCATGCCTGAAAGTGTGGGCATGCGGGGGTCATCCCAGCCGTTCACGTGTCCTTCGGTAACCAGTTGCAGCAGTTTGCGCTTGCTGGTAACGGTGTAATCCAGCTCCAGGCGGGCAAATTCATATTGCCGCGGCTGGGGTGCGGGGATGAGATGATCGACCAGCCAATCGTAGATGGGACGATTGTTTTCAAATTCCAGGGTGCAAAGGGAATGTGTAATGCGTTCGATGCCATCGGAAAGGGGATGGGCAAAGTCGTACATGGGGTAGATGCACCAGGTATCGCCGGTACGATGGTGGTGCGCATGTTTGATGCGGTAGAGGATGGGGTCGCGCAGCAGCATGTTGGGGTGGCTCATATCGATTTTAGCCCGCAAGACTTGGGTGCCATCGGCAAAGTCGCCCGCGCGCATACGGCGGAATAGGGTCAGATTTTCGGTGATGCTGCGATTGCGGTAGGGGCTTGCTTGGCCCGCTTGGGTGACAGTGCCGCGGTAGGCCCGAATTTCTTCTTCGCTAAGGCTATCCACATAGGCCAGGCCGCGCCGGATGAGTTCTTCGGCGAAGTGGTAGAGTTGTTCGTAGTAGTCGGACGCGAAGTAGAGATGTTCGCCCCAGTCGTAGCCTAACCAGCGAATGTCCTGCTGAATGGATTGCACGTAGCGATCATCTTCGGTGACGGGATTGGTGTCGTCGAAGCGCAGGTGGCAGATGCCGCCAAATTCCTGGGCTATGCCAAAGTTGAGGATGATGGATTTGGCGTGGCCGATGTGCAGGAAGCCATTGGGCTCAGGGGGGAAACGGGTGGTGATGGGGCGATCGTAGCTGTTTTGTTGAATATCGCGCGAGATGATTTCGCTGATGAAGTTGCTGGATTTTGTTGCCATGGTGATGTGGTGCTGCGGAAGAATGATGCGTGAAGGGTGATGACGCGTGGCTGCATGGCGCCGGTTGTGTCGTTTTTAGAGTTTACACGAATTGCGCCCGAATGTCGATGATTTTGTCTGCTGTGGCGGGCCTGTTACTCGTTTTTCTGGTGGCGTAAATTTTCACAGTGTTCCACGTATCCCACTCACTCCGCCTGATGCCAGAAGCCGCGATGTTTGAGCATCCATTTTTGGGCATCGATGACTTTTTCGTTTTTGCCCGCTTGCACGCGGCGATAGGAGCCGTCGGCCAGCATTTCGCGGGCCTTGACATTATCTTGCAGGTGAATGTTGAGGATTTTTTTGATGGTTTCTTTGATGAATGCGTCTTCGATGGGCAGCAGTTGCTCTACTCGACGGTCCAGGTTGCGGGGCATGAGGTCCGCGCTGCCCAGCAACATTTCCTCATGGCCGCCGTTGTGGAAGTAGTAGGCCCGGGCGTGTTCCAAAAAGCGTCCTACCAATGAGGTAACACGGATATTCTCGCTGACATTGGGCATGCCGGGGCGCAGACAGCAGATGCCGCGTATTTGCAAATCGATGCGTACGCCTGCCTGCGAGGCCCGATACAGGGTTTTGATGCACTGTTTGTCTACCAATTGGTTCATCTTCATTATAATGTGCCCATTGCCATGCGCTTGGTGCTGCTCGATTTCCCGCTCGATGCGGGCGCAAATTTCGTGGCGCATCTTGCTGGGGGCTACCAAAAGTTTGCGATAGTTGTATTTGCGTGAATAACCGGTGAGGGCATTGAACAGGTCTGAAACATCGGCTCCCAAGTCTGCATCAGCGGTAAAAAGGCCAAAATCGGTATAAACTCGGGCCGTGTTGGCGTTGTAGTTGCCGGTGCTAAGATGCAGGTAGCGCACAATGCGATCCTCTTCGCGACGTACCACCATGAGCAGTTTGGCATGGGTTTTCAGGCCGATGAGTCCATAGACGACATGTACGCCTACGCGTTCCAGCGCTTTGGCCCAAACGATGTTGTTTTCTTCGTCGAAGCGGGCCTTGAGCTCTACCAGCACTGCAACTTGTTTGCCATTTTCGCGGGCTTTCATCAGCGCCTTGACCACCGGTGCGTTTTTACCTACTCGATACAGGGTTTGCTTGATGGCCAGCACGTTGGGGTCTTCTGCCGCGGCTTCCAGCAGTTCGAGAACGGGTGAAAAACTGTCGTAAGGATGGAACAACAGCACATTTTTGCGGCGTAGGGTTGCAAAAATTGAATCGGGGCCCGAAAGTGCGGGTGGGCTCGATGGTGTGTAGGGCTCATCCTTCAGGTCGGGGCGTTCTACTCGTGTAAGCTGCATGAGGTCTGCCATGCCCACGGGTCCATTCAGTGTGTATACCTGATAGGGTTGCAAGCCCAGATTTTCTACCAGAATGCTGCGAATGCGTTTGGGCATGGTTCGGTCGACTTCCAGGCGCACCACTTTGCCAAAGAATCGTGATTCCACCCCTTGCTCGATGGCGGCCAGCAGGTCGGCGGCTTCATCCTCTTCGATTTCGATATCGGCATCGCGGGTGACGCGGAAGGGATAAGCTGCCGAAACATTGAGTCCCGGAAAGAGGTCATTTAGGTTGTGGCGGATGACATCTTCCAGCCATACAAAATTATCTGCTTTTACATCGGTGAGCGGCAGGCCTTCGAAAATATCGGCCCGATCTTCGCTGGGGATGCGCAGCAGGCGCTGAAAGACGCCAGGTACTTTGAGGCGGGCAAAACGCTCGCCATGCTCCGGGTCGGCCACCACTACCGCCAGATTCAAGCTGAGGTTGGAGATGTGGGGGAAGGGATGGCCGGGATCAAATGCCAGGGGTGTGAGGGTAGGAAAGATTTCATCCCGAAAATAGCGTTTGAGCAGACGGCGTTGTTTCTTTTTGAGTTTGTCGTAGGGGAGGATGCGAATGCCTGCTTCCATCAATTGGGGTAATAGGTCTTGTAGCCAGGTTTGGCGATGTTCAGCCAGCATCGGTTCCAGGTTGCGGCGGATGCTTACCAATTGTTCTGCTGGGGTCATGCCGTCGGAAGAGGTTTCGAGGATGCCTGATTCCAGTTGTTCGCGTAGTCCGGAGACGCGAATCATAAAAAATTCATCCAGATTGTTGGAGAAGATGGAGAGGAATTTGACCCGCTCCAGCAGTGGATGGCTGGTGTCCTGCGCTTCTTCCAGCACGCGACGATTGAAGGCCAGCCAGCTTAGCTCGCGGTTGATGTACAGCTCTGAGGCGCTCAAGTCTGAATCGTTGTTTTCGGTCTCATCGCTGCTGGTGAGCATGTGGGCGTGGCGATAGGGGGTCTCTTCTTGGCAGGCGTCGCTGCTTGGGGCTTCGTTGGTCACAGCTCTTTTGGGCGCAGTGGCAATATCGGCATCTGTGGGGATGACTGTCGGTTCGTTGACTACCCTGGTGTCTTCCATGTTTTGCTCATCTTTTGGTGCGTTTTCTTGGGTGTGAATTGGCGTTAAGGTTGTATATCATATTCCAGTGTATTCCGCAAGCAATCGGGCTAAATGGGGTGCGTTTCAAAATTGGGGTAACTACTAACGTATCCGACTTCAATCACCACAAAGGCGCAAAGACACGAAGAACACCAAGCATTTCAAAGCTTTTTCTTTTCTTCGTGCCTTTGTGGCTTCGTGTCTTAGTGGTTTCCAGCCGGGCTACCTTAGTAGTAACAAATTGGGGCAGGCATTGTAAATCCCGCCAGATTGCGAATCCGGCTCCGAAGCGGGGCTCCCCAGGATGGGTTCGTAAGCCGCCCGGCCAAAAAAATAAAAGCGCCTTTCAAACTGAAACGCATCCGCTAAATGGGTTTTTGGTGGGTATGCGGTGTGCTATTGGTAGATGAGTAGTGTTAGTAATGCGGCCAGCAGGCTTGCGGCCAACCATTTGTCCAGCGGGCGGCGGGTGATGGGCCAGGCGCGGGCCCGCTGGGGCGTGAATGCGCGTGCTTCTGCGGCCAGGGCAATGGCTTCGGCGCGGCGCAGGGTGTTGCTAAGGATGGTGATGACCAGATAGCTTAGTGCCCGGCGTTTTTGTTTGCGCAAGCCACCCCGCATTTGCAACGCGTGCCAGGTAGTCTGGCTGCTGTTTTGTAGCGCTGGCAGCAGATTCAGGGCCACGCCCAGCGAGAATCCCAATCCTCGCAGCCCCAAGCGTTCGAGAAAGCCTGCCAATTCCGAGATGGATAGGGTGCGGGTGAAGCCTTCTACTGCCAGCATCACCACTGTAAATCTGAGTGCGATTTGCATGGCGGTGGCTGCTCCTGTGGCTGAGTAGTGCAATCTGTGCCAGTGAGCATTGCGCGGGCCCAGCAGGAAGAGCGGGGGCAGGGCCAGAAGTAGGAGCAGCAGTAATCGGCGGGGATGCAGTAGGCGCCGGGGTTCCGGGGGCTGGAATCCTGCCAGGGTGAGCAGGATGCAGAGCGCTGCCACTGCGGGCAGCAGGGGGCGGGAGGCCAGCATCACCAGCGCCAGCACGCCCGAAAGGAGTGCAACCTGGCCCGCGATGCCCAGGGGCAGCAGGGGCGTTTTCGGTTTCAAGTCAGCGGGCCTCTTGTTGTTGGCTGCGGCGTTGCAGATGATGTCCCAGGGGCCAGGCCAGCCAGCCCGCCACGCCGCCGCCCAGCAGGTGCAGGCCCACAAATAGGAGGATAATCAGCCACAGGCTTTGTTGTGGCAGGTGCAGTATCCGGGCTGCTTTGTTGATGACAGCTTGCCACATCTCGAGGAAGGAGTGTCCCATGAGCATGGGGCCGGTGATGAAGGGCTGTATCAATGACCAAGAGGTTCCCAGCGCGCCTGCTATCACAAAGCTCGGGCGAGAAGGGCCCAGGCCCGAGAGGATGAGTTCGGCCAGCAGGGCCTCGGCAAAAATGGCCATCATCGGCCCGATGATAACGCCACCCAAGCTGAAGAGTTTGAGTAGCATGGCGATGATGCCTACAAAAAGTGTGGCGCCGCGGCGGGGCACAAAGAGCCGGGCGATGAGTGCCACCAGCAATCCTACGCCCGAAAGTAGCATGCCGCTCAGGGGTACATCCAATGATTTAAGTACTGAGCCCAGTGTAATTTCGACTACGCCCCAAAGTGCGCCGAATGCAGCTAATAAAACCAGTTCTCGTGTCGAAAATTTCATTGTAAGCAACCTTGTTTGATGATTCGTCCTGCCTGCATCAGCAGCACCCGGCGGGCATAGTGATGCAGGAGTTTGTAATCGTGGGAGATGAGCAGGATGGCTGTGCCTGTCTGGTTGAGATGTTTTAGGTGGCGCATCAGGGTTTGCAGATGACCCCAATCCTGACCCAGCGTGGGCTCATCTAAAATAAGTAATTTCGGACGCAGCACTGCGCACGCGGCCAAAGCTGTGCGCTGTTGCTGGCCTACCGAGAGTGCCAGAGGATGTTGTTGTCTTTGGGCTGTTAAGTCGGCCATTTGCAGCGCTTGCCAGATGGCTTCCGGTTCATCTCGCCCGAAATTTTCGGGCCCGAATGCCACTTCATCCTGCACGCTATCGGTGAAAAGTTGGTCTAGCGGGTTTTGGAAGAGCATGGCCACATCTTGCCCGAGAATGGGGCGTTGGCGTCCTGCCAGGCGCACACGTCCGCTCATGGGCTTGAGCAGGCCCGCGGCTACGCGGCCCAAGGTGGATTTGCCAGCGCCGTTTTCGCCGACCAGTGCCACAAATTCTCCGGCGTGAATCTTCAAGTTTATGTCATGGATGACCGGCTGCCGGGCCTGATATCCTGCCGAGATGTGTTCCAGCGTTAGCACGGTGGGGGCCTGCCGCGGTGTGGCCGGGGCTGGTTTGATGTGTTCGCACCAGGGACGAGGTGGTTCATCAGCCAGTTTTCGCAGGCCCAGGCGTTTTCGCAGTGTTGTATCGGCCAGGATGTTGGTGGGCGGGCCGTCGGCTACGATGCGACCGGCATCCATTACCAGCACACGATCGACATAGCGCATGGCTCGGGCGAAGCGATGTTCGATGAGCAAAAGGGTCATGCCATGTTCGTTGTGCAGGCGGTGCAATGTTTTTAGCACTGCGCGGCTGTGGCGCACATCCAGCGATGCAGTGGGTTCGTCCAGCACCAGGGCTTGCGGGCGCATGGCCAGTGCTGCGGCAATGGCCACAAGTTGCTGCTGGCCTCCTGAAAGCTGGCTGGGTGTTTGATGGCGCAGCGCTGTGATGCCTACTGCGTCCAGCGCCCAGGCAACTTGTTGCTGCACTGTGGCTTCGGGAAGTCCCAGGTTGCGCGGGCCAAAGGCCAGTTCTTCATCCACCCGCAAGTGGAAGAGCTGTGAGCCTGGATTTTGAAAGACCATGGGGATTTGTGCGGCCAATTCGGGCAGGCTTTGGGTGTTCGTTTCCTGTCCGTTCACACGTACGCTGCCCTGCATTTGTGCGGGCATGGCGTGCGGAATGAGGCCGGTGAGCGCCCGGGCCAGGGTGCTTTTGCCACATCCCGAGGTGCCGGTGAGCAGGGTGAAGCTGCCGCGCGGGAGGGTCAGGGTTAGATCATCGACAGCCAAGGTGGCGCCGTAGCGGATGCTCAGGTGTTTGGTTTGAATCATGGGGTAGCAGCGGGAGGCGTCAGTACTCGGGCCCAGGGCCAGCGTGCTTGGGCCCGGGGCAGTAGTGCAGGACGAATGACCACCACAGCTTGACGGTGGGCACGGGCATCCAGCAGAGACAAGGCGGCGGTGAGTCCCTGCTGCCCCAAGAATTCCAGCGGGCCCAATTCGTCGATGATGAGCAATTGGCTTTCGGGCAGGTTGTGCAGGTGTGCGTTGCCCCATCGCAGCGTCTCTTCATTCATCTGCCAGTGTTGGGTCAGCGAGCGGGTGTCCTGTTGGGGACGTTTTGTGCCCAGGCGTCGACATTGTTGCTCGGGTAGCAGGCAGAGGTCGATGCCGATTTTATGGCCGTTGTGCAGTACTGCGGGTGAGTAAAGACCCCTTACTGTCAGGTGTCTCTTTTGGGCTTCGGCGGCAAGTCGGGCGCAGAAGGTGCTCTTGCCGCTGCCCGCGGGCCCGGTGAGAATGCTGAGTCGGCCATGAACTTCGGGCCTGAAAAGATCTGTTGGCAGGTGTATCATCTGTTTTGGGCCAGCAGTGCGTTGATTCTTCCTGGGCTTAATTGTTGCACCAACATTGCAACGCCACCTTTAAGAATTCTGACATGGCTCAGGCCCATGGTTTGCAGATAGGTGTAGGCCACAGTGGCCCGTTGTCCACTGCCGCATAAAATGGCCACCAGTTGATCATCAGGTATTTCTTGCCAGCGATTCGGCAAGTCATTCAGAGGAATGGTCAGGCTTTGGGGGAAGGTGAGATAGTTCTGCTCTTCGGAAAATCGAATGTCGAGCAAGAGGCAAGTTTCACCTTGTTGCAGTCGATCCAAGAAGTCTTCCGGTGAGATGTTGTGTTGGCCGCTACTCCAGCGTTCAAGGCTCAGCGAACGTATCCAGTCATCAAAATTGCTTTGTTTCATTAATTTCCTCTACTAAAAAACACCCCGGAGGTCGGGCCTCCGGGGCATTGGGTCTAGCTTGGGGAGAATGAAACCAGGTTAGGGCTGGTTTTCTTCCAGAATCTCGTTGGCAGTCTTTTGCAGCTCGGCCAATGTTTCCTCCACGGGCGCACCTTCGACCATGGCGGAGAAAGCCTCAGAGACCTTCTTGCGCACGACATCGTAACCGGCAACAGGAGCCTCGACCTCGCCATATTTCAGCAGGCTGAACGCGGTGGCATAGGCGGGATTTTCGGCGAAGTAGCTACCCAGTTCGGCCGCGGTGGACTTGCGGACAGGGAAGTAGTTGCTGATCTGAGCCCAGCGAGCCTGTTGTTCGGGCTCGGCAAACCATTTCACAAACAGCCAGGCAGCAAGCTGCTCTTCGGGGGTGGTCTTGGGGATGCTCAAGCTGGCGCCGTAGATGTCGACAACAGGATCGGGCGTGGTGTGAGGCAGCGCCGCAATGGACCAGTTGAAGTTGGCACCATCGGCAACGGTGGATTTGTAGTAAGGCATACCAGAGGAAGAACCAATGGTGAAGAGCAGTTTACCGGCGCCGAAGTCGGCCTGATCGCCATATTTTTCTGCAATCAAATCGGCACAGCCTTCTTTGTACAGGTCTTGCATGAACTGCATGGCTTCTTTGGCTGCATCGCTGTCATAGGTGTAGGCGCTCATGTCTTCATTCATCAGTTTACCGCCACGGCTGAAGACCATGGAAGCAAAACGTGAAGCATCGGTCGAAACCTCATAGCCCATGGGCTTGGCATCGGCAGGGCCCTTGGAGAAAGGTTGCTTGGTGGCGGCGCAAGCCATCTCTTTGAACTCATCCCAATTCTGAGGAGGTGCGTCATAACCAAGTTCTTTCAACCAATCGGCATTGTAGTACATGATTTCGACTGAGCGATTGGGGGGGAAGCCCAGGCGCATGCCATCGAACTGCTGGCTGATGTCAGATTGCAGGAAGGCGGGGAAGAAGTCATTCAGTTCCTCTTCGCTGTAGCCCCATTTGGCGCTATTGACATACTGGTTCATGTCGACCAGAGCGTCGGCAAGCTGGTAGCTGGCAGACTGATTTTGATAGGCGACAACCAGGCTCGGGGGTTCGCCCGCAGCAATGGCGGCCAGCATCTTCTTGTAAATTTCGCCATAGTGGCCAATGTATTCGCCCTGAACAGTGATGCCCCATTCGTTGGTGGCGTTGAAGTCATCAATCATGGCCTTCAGGCCTTCTTCACGGCTGCGGCTGTGCTGATACCAATAGGTAACAGTTTGACCACTGGGGTCAACGTTAGCCAGGGCATCCATTTCTTCGGGGTTGGGGGTGGGGGTGGCGACCACTTCGACTTCTTTCTCGACGACTTTGGTCACTTCTTTCTCAACTTCGACCTTTTCTGTTACAACAACGGTTTCCTTGACGATCTTGACTTCCGGTGTCGGCTGCGAGCAAGCGGCTACAGTAAAGACCACTGCCAACAGCAGAACAAGAAGGATAAGAGTGCGTTTTTTCATGGGGTACGGTCTCCTCCTAAAGAGATTAAGTGAGAGAATGGGGAATTGACTACTATTGGGATTTATGCAAACGCCAACGAATGGCGGTATGCAAGCAAAATTATACAATCGCTCCCTGGCAATTGACAACTCGTTGGCTCAGGAGCACTGTGGGACTGCCTACGGTTAGCCTTTAAGGCCCGAGGTAGCGATGCCTTCGGTAAATTGTTTTTGGGTGAAGAAGTAGAGAATCAGCAAGGGGGCGGTGGTGATGACAGCCCCCGCCAGCATCAATTGTAGTTCTGGGCCCGCTTCTGAGATGAAACCATACAAACCCACGGCAATGGGCCGCCAGTCCGGTTTGGTGGTCACGATGATAGGCCAAACCAGTGAGTTCCAGGAGCCGATGAACTGAAAGATGATGACCGTAAACAGTACAGCTTTGGAGAGCGGCAGTAAAATTTGCACCAGGAAGCGCAAATGTCCGGCGCCATCAATGCGGGCGGCATCCCATAGCTCATTGGGAATTTGTGTAAAAAATTGTCGCATGAGGAAGATGGCAAAGACGCTGGCCATGAAGGGGATGGTGAGCGAAGGCCAGTTGTTAATCCAGGGAAGCGTTGGTTTCATCCATTTATCCAATTGATTCACGATGAGGAAGTTGGGAATCAGCAGGATGGTCTCAGGAATCATCATGGTGGCCAGGAAGACCGCAAAAATGGCATCGCGACCTGGGAAATCCATGCGAGAAAAAGCATAGGCTGCCAAAATGCAGACGACCAGCATGCCTACAATGGTGATGGCGGTAATCTGAACACTATTGAAGAAGTATTCACTGAAATTGGCTTCTTGCCAGGCGCTAACATAGTTGGATAACCCGGCAATGGGATCCCGTGGGAAGAGTTTGCGGTTCATCACCTCGCCACGAGTCATCAGCGAGCCTAAAATCATGTGAATAAAGGGCACAAATGCGATTACCGCGCCAACGGTTAGGATGATGTAGAGCAGTTTCTTTCCAATATCGAAGCGATACCATGCCGATACTTTTTGTTTTTGTGAGACAGATTGCTTAGCCATAGAAAACCGTCCGTTTGGCAATGCGGGTTTGGATGAATGTCAGAGAGAGGATGACGAGAAACAGCAGTAGTGCAATCGCTGCTGCGTATCCAAAGCGTGTTGCTGAATAAAATTGGTCGAAGATGTATAGGCTGGCTGTGTCGGTTGTGCCCTGCGAAGCATCTGTCCGCAAGACCAGAACATGGCTAATAGCCTTGAACACCCCCATGACGGTGATGATGGTGAGGAAGTAGATGGTGGGCGAGAGCATAGGCAGTGTGATGTGCCGGAAGCTCTTCCAGCGATTTGCACCATCGATTTCAGCCGCTTCGTACATCTCTGAAGGAATTGCACCCAAGCCGGCCAGCAGAATGACTGCGTTGTAACCGACAAAGACCCACAAATTGTAAAGCATGATGGTGAGGAGGGCCAGCGAGGGACCTGCCAGGAAGATGTTCAGGTCGGCGTTGATGCCGAAATGTCCTAAAATCAAATTCCAGATGCCTACTGATTCTTGTAACCATTTTTGTGCCGGAATACCGAATAGGCCAACGAATTGGTTGGCAATGCTTTCGGGGCGCCGGGAAAAGATCGAGCCGAACACGCCCGCCGATGCAACGGTAATGGTCACATATGGCAAGAAGTAAAGGATTCGGTAGATATCTTTCCCTTTGATTTTTTGATACAGCATAACCGCTAGTAGCAAGGCGATGCCTAGCTGGGTGGGAACAATGCCTACGGCATAAAAAATTGTAATAAGAAATGATTTGTACATTCGGGAATCACCACTTTCGATCATGCCGCCAAGCCCTGTCATCAGTGCAACCGCCCCTGCAATCAATCCGATAGCTGCAACGAATTTAGCTGCCATGGCCCACGAACGTCCCTCTTTGGTCATGTTTTGCCAAACGTACCAGGCCACGATGAGCAGTGCAATGCCTGCAACAAACCACAGTATGTCGTGGCCGTCTCCCAGTGCTTTCGAGTAGTTCTTGAGCCCTAAAAACTTGCCTTTCTTAATACGCCAGCGATGCACGCTGATGTAAACCGCGAAAATGAGAGGAAAAAGTCCGAATACTGTCAGCAAGATGGTGGCTGGTGCGATGAAAACATAGCCCGCGATGGCTTCTTTGAGCTTGCGTTTTTGCGCACCTGATAACCCGCCTGTTTTGACGTATTCTGTCGTTTGTTGCGCCATGGCATTCTCCTTTCTGGAAATGGTGGTAACTTAAGTGTACCGATGCCGAATGAAATAGATAGAGAAGCTACAGAAAAAGTGAGGCTCAATGATGCAAATAATGATAATCCAACTTCTCGAATAGTACAAAATTTTACATCCCTTGTCAAATCACCCGAATTGATGCTGGGTAATCGGGCAAGATGCCGGGGCTGGGCTGAAAATGTGGCAGATGCTTGCCTGCTGGGCTATAAAATTCGCCTAGCAGTGCTTTTGGTGGTAAGGTTACAGTTGCCGATGAGCAAAGATGCTCGATGGCCGATTTTTATGAATCACTGGTAAAAACGTCTCTTGTTTCTATAAGATGACGGTGTCATTCGGTTAAGATTCCTTAACTCACTTTTGGAGGATCACATGATCGAACCCCTCAAATTAGATCTGGTTGATGCGCTGTTGGAATTGGTGCGCAAGGCCGCAACTGATTTGCCTCAGGATATGGTGGAGGCGCTGGCAAAGGGTAAGGCTCAAGAGGAACCTGGTTCTGCCGCAGAGCAGGCTCTGGGAACCATCCTGAAGAATGTAGCGATGGCCCGGGAAAATAGCACGCCTATCTGCCAGGATACGGGAACGCCTATTTTTGAGGTGCATTATCCCTTTGGTGTCTCGACGCGAATGCTGGAAGCGCAAATTAAAGAAGCTGTGGCTCAGGCTACTGCCAAATCCTACCTGCGCCCGAACGCTGTGGATAGCCTCACCGGTAAAAACAGTGGTAACAATCTCGGCGAAGCTTTCCCTACTATCCATTTTCATGAATGGGACGAACCCCGTATTTTTGTCACGGTGCAGCTTAAGGGGGGCGGCAGCGAAAATGTTGCCATTCAGTACAAATTGCCCGATGCCCGTCTGGGCGCTGGCCGCGATCTGGAAGGTGTGCGGCGTATGGTGCTGGATGGCGTGCAAAAGGCTCAGGGTAAAGGTTGCGCGCCCGCTGTGCTGGGGGTGGCCATTGGCGGCGACCGCGGCACTGGTTACATCGTGGCTAAAAAGCAGCTCTTGCGCAAGATTGATGATGTGAATCCCAATGCGGATTTGGCAGCGCTGGAGGAACGCATTTATAACGAAGCCAATGCTTTGGGCATCGGGCCTATGGGCTTTGGCGGCAAAACGACGGTGCTGGGCGTTAAAGTGGGCGTTGCTCACCGTTTGCCCGCCAGTTTTTTCGTGACAGTGGCCTACATGTGTTGGGCTAACCGTCGCGCCGAACTCAATGTGCAACTTGTCGATGGTAAAGTCTCGGAGGTGAGTTATGCTTAGGCTGACAACGCCTATTTCTGCTGAACAGATTCGTTCATTGCATGTGGGCGATTCGGTGTTGCTGAGTGGCATCATCATCACAGGCCGCGACGCAGCGCACAAGTACATGATTGAACACTTCATCCGTCAGCAATCTGACGATCCCGATGATGTGGCGCTGCTGGCCAAGCTGCGTCAGTTGCTGGATGGCGGTGTGATTTATCATTGCGGGCCCGTGGTCAAGAAGCATGATGATGGCTCTTGGAGCTTTGTGGCTGCCGGGCCGACCACCAGCATTCGCGAGGAAGTGTACGAGGCTGAAGTCATCAAATTCTTTAACCTCAAAGGTGTCATCGGTAAAGGTGGCATGGCGGGCAAGACCCTGCAAGCGTGCCATGATCAGCCTGCGGTTTATTTTCATGCCATCGGTGGCGCAGCCACGCTCATCGCTCAATCGGTGAAAGAGGTGGTGGATGTTTACAAGCTGGATTTCGGCGTGCCCGAAGCTATGTGGGTCATCCGGGTAGAGGATTTCCCTGTGGTGGTAACCATGGATAGCCACGGTCAGAGCATTCACGACAAAGTACTGGCTGAGTCTACGGAACGTTTCAAGGCATTGGTCGGTTAAATGTTTTTCTGAGTGTGGCGCATCGTTCAGGTGTGCCACACTTTTTTTGTTACTATTAAGGTAGCCCGGCTAGAAACCACTAAGACACGAAGCCACAAAGGCACCAAGAAAGAAAAAGGTTTGAAATGCTTGGTGTTCTTAGTGTCTTTGTGCCTTTGTGGTGATTGAAGTCGGGTACGTTAGTCGTTACCTTTTTTTGTTGACTGTTGATTCATCGGTTGGTGCGTAACCTGAGTTATTGCATAACGGGTATTGGGCGGTGTTGCTTTCGTGGGGCAATGGCATTACAATAACCATCATGCCAACTAAAATTGTATGAGTGTTGCAGATGATGATTTCAAAGCGATCACGTTTTCTTATTTTGTTGGGCCTTCTATTCTTCTTGTTGGCCGCGCCCGCGCTGGCGCGTTCCCGCGGGCCCGAGCTCACTGCATCCGCGCATCATGCGGGAAGGATGGCCGCGCCTGCCGATGTTTACGACACAACGCCCCTTTACAGCTACCATGTGGTTGCCACGTTTCCCCACGATGCTCAGGCTTTTACGCAGGGTTTGGTCTATTATCAAGGCGATTTTTACGAAGGCACAGGGCTGCGCGGGCGCTCATCTTTGCGCCAGGTCGATTTGACGACAGGCCAGGTTTTGCGCTATCTGGCATTGGATAACAGCTACTTTGGCGAAGGTGTCACGCTGTTTGGTGATAACCTCTATCAGCTCACCTGGCAATCGCATGTGGGCTTTATTTATGATCGAGCCAGTTTCAAGCCCCTGACCACCTTCAGCTACCCCACCGAGGGCTGGGGCCTGACCCATGACGGCCAGGTGCTGATCATGAGTGATGGCACATCCACCCTGCATTTCCTGAATCCCGACACCTTACAAGAGGTGCGGCAGGTAACTGTGTGGGATGAATCGGGCCCGGTGAATAGGCTGAACGAGCTGGAATACATTGAAGGCGAAGTCTATGCCAACATCTGGCTGACCAACCGCATCGCCCGCATTGACCCGCAAACAGGACGCGTGCAGGCATGGATTGATTTGAGCGGGCTCCTGACGCCCGAAGAACAAGCTGGGGCCAACGTGCTCAATGGCATCGCCTGGGATGCCGCGGGCCAGCGTCTTTTTGTGACAGGCAAACTGTGGCCCAAGCTCTTTCAAATTGACCTGGTGTCACCTGGCTACCAGCTCTTTTTGCCCCGCTGGCAGCAATGAGGGGACGAACGCGTGATGCGTAAGGGCGGCTGGAGATGTGAGGCATTAGGGGAGAGAAGCCCGTAGATACCCGTTACGAGCACCATTACCAGCCATACTGGGGATAACTACTCACAAAACTTCCAACATTCTTGCACATAAACCAAGTATTACCTGTCGGAGTCGCCAGTAAACCTTGCGCAAGCTGTCGCAGCCGTCAGTAAAAGTTGCCAAAATTGTCAGTGTGTGTTATAAGTTAAAGGATAAAGTCTAAAGGCTTGGGAATACAATTCCCTGAAGACTAAATTCTATGTATTCTTGTAATCTGATTATCCAGCAGAATGGTAAGATTCGAGATGGGTATCCGATACAAGCAATGTGATTTTGGGGGAACACCCGGAGTCTGTTAACGGCAGGATGATAATGACTCAATTGGTTGGTTCGGTATGATGATAAGATGTGTCCAGCTTAATTTCCCTTAAAATGATTATTCCCGATTTTTGTTCAAGATTCGACATCCCATTGTTTACCACTAACACTCCCTAAAGCTAAATATGTTTTGTTCATTTTTTAAATCCCACTCTGATTCACACGTTCTTTTTAGCCGCCTTCTTGTAGCACTATTTTTCTCGGTGCTGGTGTTGGGTGGTGCCTTTGTTTCTGTTGCTGCATTCGCTGAAGCGCCTCACAATGCAGGCCTTTCATCTTCTTCGTTTGATTCAGCTTCCAGTAACGCTTCATGGTCGCCTCCTCAAACGGCCTTTCGTATTACCATCGATGCCAGTCAACCTGAAGGACTTTATGCGTTGGATTACTCGGTTCTTTTGAATGCAGGTGTGCCCGTCGATTCTCTGGATCCTCACACGCTACAGATGTTCTGGATGGGGCAGGAGATTGCTATTCAGGTTTTGGGTGAAGCAGATGGTCATTTTGACACCGATGATGTCATTTTGTTCTATGGACGCAATCTGGATTCACTCTTCTACGATGGGGTCGTTGGCACCAATAAGTATACCGGTGATAATGTTTACTGGTTAAGTTACGGCAATACGGCGGGTAAACGAATGCCCGTTGCCAATGGCACTCCCGCCGGGACAAGTGTTACCTCCTTTTTGCATAACGTACATTTAGAGAAAAACTACTACTATATCCCTACCGGCCCCTATGTCGAGGGCGCCGACCACTGGTTTTGGCAGAAGATAAATGCTTTTGGTAGTGGTAGCAAATCGAAAAATTACACATTTAGCGCCAGCAACATTAGTTCAGAAACGCTGACCGGCACACTGACAGTCAAGCTGTTCAGTACCGTCTCTGGTAAAACACATGATCTAACACTTTTGGTCAATGGCCACGAAGTTTATCATAACAATAGTGATTGGGTTGGGAAAACTGTTTTTGTGGCAACAGCTCCCGTTCCGCAAGCCTATTTTCAAAATGGCTCCAATACCCTTACCGTGAAAATCACCAATAATCCTGCTTCGGGAGGGCCATTTGATGAGGTTTATTTAAATTGGCTTGGTGTGGATTATTATGACACCTATGTTGCAGAAAATGATTATCTCATTGCAGGTATCGATGCTGGCACTTCGCGGCAGGTAACAATTTCTGATTTCAGCAACAACACCATCGCTGTTTTTGATGTCAGTGATTTGATAAACGTCGAAAGCATTGCGAATGGTGTCGTGACAGGCTCCGGTCCCTATGCCATCACTTTTGATAGCGAAAGCTCACGTCTTCTGGCAACCACCCCAAACACGTGGTTGACCCCAAGCAGTATCGAGGCCGTTACTTATCCTGAATCTATTTATACACCATCTGATTTGTTGGATACGACTTCGGTTGCTGATTATATCATCATCACGCACAAAGATTTTTGGGATCAGGCCGTGCAACTTGCCAATTATCGCTCTCGTGAATACATTGTTGCTGTTGTTGATGTTCAACAGGTTTATGATCAGTTTAATGGTGGCATGATGTCGGCCGAGGCTATCCATGACTTTCTTGGTTATACCTATAATAACTGGGCCAAACGTCCTCAGTTTGTTTTATTGATTGGTGATGCCACCTATGATATGCGCCACTATTCCAGTGGAAGCATGCCCACGTTTATACCTGTCTACTTACATCTTGTGGGGACTTTCTCGGGGGAGACTGCTGCGGATAATCGTTTTGTAACATTAGAATCTGATGCTGTTTATGGCGATCGGCTGCCAGACATGAGCATCGGGCGTTTTCCTGTGAATACTCCCGCTGAAGCGCAAGCCATGGTTGATAAAGTAATAGCGTACGAAACTGCTACGTGCAATCCAATGCCTACGGATGTTATTTTTGCTGCTGATGACGAAGATGGTCAGCTTTTTTGGGATTATTCCGATGATGTTGCTGATGGCTATGCCGATGCACCAACAAATTCTGTCAAGTATTTACCTACTTCGTACACAGCCATTAAAAAGTATTTAGGACGTGACTGCAATTATTCCTCTGATGGCAATGCTACTTCGGGCGAGGAGTGCCGGCAGCAACTTGTTGATAAGCTGAATAACGATGGTGCACTTTTGGTTAGTTATGTTGGCCATGCCACAAAGAATTTCTGGGCTGTAGAACAAATATGGAACGAAGCTGCAGTTGATCTGTTGACGAACACCAATGGTTGTGATTTACCAGTGATTATTAATCTCGGTTGTGATGAGGGCTACTTCCATGATCCGCAGGATAGCGCCGTTAGTGAATGGGGCGTACGTAAAGCTGGCTCTGGCGCTGTTGCTACAATCTCCCCTACTTATTATGGGCTTCCCAACGGACATGATTTTTTGGAAAAGGGTTTCTTCCTTGCAGTGTTCAATGATGAGGTAAAGGAATTGGGAATTGCCCTCACAAAGGCCAAGCAACATGCCTTGGATAATGGCTTTGTTACAGAACCTGATGGCTATTTGCTTATGGGGGACCCCGCTACCAAGTTTAAGTCTTTGTCCGCTGCTCCTCTGGGAATGATGAATTCTTCCATTGCACCGGTTACCACGACAACGCAATTAAACTGGGCTGATGTTGCAGGTGCCGTGCGCTATGATGTCTTCCGTTCGACGGATGAACCTTACTTCATCCCCGTTGATCCTGTTTATGCTTCTGATGTTGCTTCTCCATGGCAAGATCCGGCCGCAAATGCCATTGGCGATCCTACTGAAAACCATTATTACATTGTTCGGGCCCAAGATGATGATGGGCACACAAGCTATGGTATTCGTCATGGGGAATTTGATTTTGCATTGGTTCCCGGACAATAAGTCTGTTTCTAAATTTCTCTTCTTTTCTTTTTTGATGGAGGTGTTTCCATGTCTTTTAAATTAAAGTGGCCCTTGGCTGTTGCGATGGTTTTGGCAATTTTATTGCTCTTTGGCTTGATGTCTGCCTTGGCTGGCGCTAATCAGCTTGGCGATTTTGTCTGGTATGATCAGGATGGTGATGGCGATAAAGATGGTATTGCGGAGTGGGGCGCAGAAGGTATTGATGGCGTTGTGGTTAATTTGTATAAGGATGACGGTAATGCTATTTTTGAGCCGGGAACTCATGATGTCCTATCTGGTACGATGACAACTGGCGATAAGCCTGGAACGACTCCTATTGAACATGGGTGGTACGATTTTGTGGGGCTGGGGGATAATCTGGGCTGGTGGGTTGTGATTCCTGATAGCAACTTCAACCATGGTCAACCTTTGGAGGGATATGTTTATACCGGCGACTCTGGGCCGCCTCCCTATTCTGGCGAGAACCCACGTTTTATTCATTTTTGGGTCGGCCCGACCGACTATAATGACGCTGATTTCGGATTTACACTCAAATCCACCGTGGCCATTGGTAATCGTGTTTGGGATGATAGTAGCGGTTCTGATGCTCATAAGAATAACAGCACGATGGATAGTGATGAAAGTGGTATCGATGGCGTGACAGTTCAGCTTTATCAGGATACGGCAAATGCTGATCAGTGTGATCCTACTGCTGATACGCTTATTTCGACAACGACAACCAGCGGAGGGGGTATTTATCAGTTTGCAAACATTTCTGCTGGTGATTATTGCGTTGTTGTCCCCGATTCCTCGATTAAGGGTTTAGGTTATGTTGAAAGCAGTACCGGAGGAGCTCAGGATCCCGATGGCGCTGATGAGGCCAATACGAATGGTGATGATGGAATCCCTGTGGGTGATTATATTATTAGTCAGGTTTTTCACGTTGCGCCCGGCGCTCAGACTAACACTGCCGATGCCAATGATGCCGTGGGTTATGCCGATGCCAGTTCTTATATGACGGTTGATTTTGGTTTCCTGAAAGAGTCTAATAATGCCGTGGACATTCAAAGCCTAAATGTGACGGATGATAGCCATTCATGGAGCTTGGCGGTCTTACTTCTGCTGGCTTTAGGTGGCGGCTTGGGGGCCTGGCGGGCCTTAGCACCATCCCGAAACGTTTGATTTTTCATAACGACTAACGTACCCGACTTCAATCACCACCAAGGCGCAAAGACACTAAGAACACCAAGAATTTCAAAGCTTTTTCTTTTCTTCGTGCCTTTGTGGCTTCGTGTCTTCGTAGTTTCTAGCCGGGCTACCTTAGTAGTAACGATTATTTAGCATCACTTACTTAATAAAAAGGCCCCGTCAATTTGGCGGGGCTTTTTTATCGAGAATGCCTTATGTTTTAGATGGCGCCCGACGCCCGCAGGCCCGCGATAGCTTTCTCATCGTAGCCCAACGCCCGCAGCACCTCATCGGTGTGTTGGCCCAGCGTGGGGGGAGCCAGACGATAACTTACTGGCGTTTCCGAAAGTTTGATCGGGTTGCCCAGCACGCGGATGTCGCCTGCTATCGGATGCTGCATTTTTTGTACCATGCCCCGTGCCAGCACGTGCGGGTCATTTAGTGTCTCATCCAGGTTGTTGATGGGCCCACAGGGAATGCCCAGCGGGCGGAACATCTCCAACCAGTGTGCGGCGGGCTGTGTCACAAACAGCGCTTCCAGAGTTTCGTGCAAGGATTGCCGATTTTGCAAACGTTGGGCATTGGTCTGATAACGGGGGTCTGCACCGATGCTTTCTGTCAGCCCCATGACTTCTACAAATTTGCCCCACAAGCGCTCGCTGCCCAGGCCAATGATGAAGGGTTTATCTGCTGCGTTGAAAGGCTCGTAAGGTGTGATGGTGGGATGATTGTTGCCTCGTTTGGGCGGACGCTGGCCCGTGGCAAAATAGCTGGCCACAATGTTCATCACCCAGGTAAGCTGTCCATCCAGCAGTGCTGTATCGATAAACTGGCCGTGGCCCGTTTGCTCGCGGGCAATGATGGCAGCCAGCGCGGCTAATGCCGTGTATACGCCCGCGGTGATGTCGCTCATGGGCCCGGGAAAACGCATGGGGGGATCATCGGGCCCGCCAGTGAGTGCCATGGTTCCCGATTCACCTTGCGCAATCACATCATAGCCACTGCGCCCGGCATACGGCCCGCTCATGCCATAGCCACTAATGGCACAATAAATCAGCCGGGGGTTGAGGGCGCCGAGTGTCTCGTAATCGATTTTGAGCTTGCGTTGTGAGGCAATGCGCGGTTGGTTCATCAAAAAAATATCGGCATTCTTCACCAACTCGTGCAAAATCTGTTTCCCGTCATCGCTTCTGAGATTCAGCGTCACACTGCGCTTGTTACGATTTACGCTAAGAAAATAAGCACTTTCACTCTCGATGAATGGTGGGCCCCAGCCGCGAGAGCTATCGCCCACGCCCGAGCGCTCAATCTTGATGACATCTGCTCCTAAATCGCCCAGCAGCATGGCAGCATAAGGCCCAGCCATGGCCTCGGTCATATCGATAACGGTAATGTTGTGAAGCGGTGATTTATGAGTTGTCATAACAATCCTGTTGAAAATGAGTGAGATTAAGGAGTCGGTGTTTGAGTGACCACTGGGGCCGGTGTGAGAGCAATAACGCGAATCTTGCCTGTGGGCCCGCTGCCTTTTGAAATGACCAAAGGACAACTGACCAGACCATAGCGCCATGATGCCCACTGCACAATGCCCTGCGCACCATCTTCCCAGGTGATGTTCAGATCGATGGCATAGGTTATTTTAGAATCTTCTTGTCGCAAATTGTCCATGAAGTTTGGATTTCGGTTTTGCAGCACCGCACTTCTGATGCTCCAATCCGCCACCGGCAGCAGAACGCGTCGATGATCCGGGATGTCCAAATCTGCATCTTCCTGCGGCAAGCCACCCGTTTCATCCAAAATACGCGCAATGATCTCTTGGGCCTGATTATCAGGAAATCCCACAATCAATGCAGGTTGACACAGCGGATTGCGGCTTCCTTGGATGAAAAACAGCGCACCCGCTATCAGGGCGGTCGAAAACAGGGCGAGAATGATATTTCTGAAGAGCATCATGGGCGTGAATTATTTTACTCCCATCCAGCGCCTTCGACAAACTTGGTGGCATCACCTGGTCAGCAGTATAATCAGGCCTGTACATCACTTCCCCTCATTCACCTATTGCATACCATGCCCCAAGTCTATCCCTTTACCGCTATTGTCGGCCAGGAGCGCATGAAACGGGCGCTCATCCTCAATGCCATCGATCCGCAGATCGGTGGTGTACTCATCCGTGGCGAGCGTGGCACTGCCAAATCTACCACCGCCCGCGGGCTGGCCGCACTGCTACCCGAAATCGAAATTGTGGAGGGTTGCCGCTTTGGCTGCGACCCCAACCAGCCCATCTACCTTTGCACCGAATGTCAGGAGCGCTTGCAGCAGGACGGCACATTGCCCGTGGCCCAGCGTCGCATCAGCTTTGTCAATCTACCTGTCAGTGCCACCGAAGATCGGGTTGTGGGTACGCTGGATATGGAAAAAGCCATTCAAAAGGGCGAATTGCACTTTGATCCGGGCGTACTGGCCGCGGCCAATCGTGGCATGCTTTATGTGGATGAAATCAATTTGCTGGATGACCATGTGGTCGATTTATTGCTGGATTCAGCAGCCATGGGCGTGAACAGGGTAGAGCGCGAAGGCATTAGCTTTGTGCATCCTGCCCGCTTCATCCTGGTGGGAACCATGAACCCGGAGGAGGGGGATTTGCGCCCGCAACTGCTGGATCGTTTTGCCCATGCGGTGGATATCGAAGGCATTGCCGACTCTCGGGCCCGAGTAGAAATTGTACGCCGTCGTCTGGCCTATGATCAAGCTCCTGAAGCCTTTGCCCAACAATGGCAAGAGGCCGAAGCCCAGCTTTCTACCGAGATTGCCCAGGCCCGGGTGCGCTTGTCGCTGGTACATTACAGCGATGAAGACCTATACGTCATTGCCAATCTCACCGCCTCATTCCAGGTGGATGGACATCGGGCCGATATTGTCATCCTCAAGACTGCCCTGGCCAATGCTGCATTCGAGGGACGCCTGAAAATCAATGCCCAAGATATTCTCATCGGCGCCGAATTGGCCTTGCCGCATCGCATGAAACGTCAGCCTTTCCAGGAAGGCGTGCTGAGTCCGACCCAGCTCTCTGAGCGATTGGAGCAGGCCCGGGAACAGGCTGCCGCAGAATTCAACGAAGATGAGGCGGGCAGCGCCGAGGGTGGGAATCCCAGCGACGTAAAAAAAAAGCAGGGGATGAGCTAGAGGAGGGCGGGGGCGACGGCACGCCTGCCTCCTACAACGACTACAATCCTGCCAGCGACAGCTACCAGCAAGCCCCCACCGCATCGAGTCGCGATGGCGCGCAAAAGGCCCCGCGTCGTGTTGTGCAGGTGGGCGATACCTTTCGCACCAAGCGCCTGGATACGCCGCTGGACAAGATGACTCGGGCCAAAGGTGGACGGCGTTCTACCACGCGCACCCGCCGCAAACGGGGTCGCTACATCAAGGCGCGTCCCGTGGGCCAGGAGCGGGTAGAGGACATTGCTTTTGATGCCACCTTGCGCGCAGCCGCGGTCCACCAGCGCCGACGCGAGCGGGAGGGGGTGGCATTCGTCATCAATCGCAGCGATTTGCAAAAGAAAGTGCGAGTACGTCGGGCCGCCAATCTGATTTTATTTGTGGTCGATGCTTCGTGGTCGATGGCTGCCTCGGAGCGCATGGAAGCCACCAAAGGGGCGGTGATGTCGCTGCTAATCGATGCGTATCAGCGCCGCGACCAAGTGGGCATGATTGTATTTCAGCGGGAGCGGGCCCGTGTCATCTTGCCACCCACAGGCAGTGTCGAGCTGGCCGAAAAGGCACTCAAAGATATTCCGGTAGGAGGCAAGACGCCCCTTTCGTCAGGCTTGTTTCTGGCCTACAATGTTATCACCGCGGCCCGCCGCCGTGACCCCGAGACCCGGCCCATCATGGTTCTGCTCACCGATGGCGCGGGCAACGTAAGCATGACCGGCCTGCCCGCTCAGGAGGAAGCCATGCGCATGGCCGAGCTCTTCAAACATGGCGATATTCGCACCATCACCATCAACATGGAGCATGAGGCCTTTGACCGCGGCTTGGCGCGCCACCTGGCCGAAACCCTGGGCGGGCCCATCTACAACCTGCCCGACCTGCGCGCCGACTCTCTCATCATGGCTGTCGAAAACGAACTGGTCTGGGCCAAATAAAAGCCCCTCACGTGCGCAGCCGCTGCCACGCACTATAAACCTGCATCTTGCTGCCGCGAGTGTAGCCCACCAGGGTGATATTCCAGGCCTGGGCTAACTGCACGGCCAGATGCGAAGGCGAATTCAGTGTCGCCACCACCGGAATTTGCATCTTCGCGGCCTTACCCAGCATCTCCGACGAAATGCGCCCGGTGGTCAGCAGCAGGCGATTTTGGGTGGATAGGCCCCGGGTCAATGCCTCGCCCGCGATTTTATCCAAAGTGTTGTGACGGCCAATATCAGTGGCCAGCACCAGTAATTGCTCGCCATCGCTTAGCGCTGCGGTATGAAAGCCCCCCACGCTGTGATAGATTTTGGCCACAGCCTGTTTCATCGCCAGCATTTGCGCCGAAAGTTTTGCCGCCGAGATATAAAACGTGCTGTTTACTGGCTCCCGCTTGGCTGCAATATCCACAAAGGTGAGCCCTCCCACGCAGCCGCTGGTCAGGGTGCGGCGATTAGGCAATGTGACGATTTTATCGAGCTGTACCCGAATGACCGCCTCGGGCGGCTGGCCGATAGCGATGCTCGTCACCTCGGCAGCACTTTGAATGATGCCCTCGTTATACAAAAAACCCAGCGCAAAATAGGCCAACTTGCTGTTGCTGCACATGGCGGTAAACCAGAGCTGGTCATTGACCACAAAGGGCCAGGCCCATTCATCCACAATGCCTTTGCGCGCAGGTGTCATCTCGGCATCACGCACAGCCATGTAGACGACAGGAGCGCTAAAGCTGATTTCGGGCGTAGGCGCATGATGCCCGTTGCTACCGGGCGTTAGCGTTGTGTGTGGCGAAAGTATGCGTTCGGGCATAGAAGGAGGTGTTTGTGAATGCGAAATTTTTCGTAACTACTAACGTACCCGACTTCAATCATCACAAAGGCACAAAGACACTAAGAACACCAAGCATTTCAAAGCTTTTTCTTTTCTTCGTGCCTTTGTGGCTTCGTGTCTTCGTGGTTTCTAGCCGGACTACCTTAGTAGTAACAATTTTTCGGTACGGGATAGGTGGCTGGATGTTCAGGCGGGACGCTGTACATGGGATGCAGACGCATTCGCATCGTGCCGGCGAGCACGTCTTGTATGGGTTTACTAATCAGCGGCACCCTTCCTTGCGGGCCAATTCGTCCAGATGAACTGTCAGAAAATCTTCTACCAGCAGGTTGGGGGTGTAGCTCAGGTGGCGTTCATCGATGGTCTTGATATAATGATGGCAGCTATCGCAGCAATCAACTCGGTGTGCAGCGTCGCCCTCGACGACAAAGAAACTCAGGCCCTCGCCATCATTTTTCTGGCAGTGATGGCAGGCGAGACGAGGGAAAGACCACTCGGTTTGACACCAGAAGCATGCCAGGGTGCGCTGACCATGCTCCTGGTCTAACCGCGCCATCTCTGGTTCCGAGCCGCACACCGGGCAAATACCACGCTTCCAGCCCGATTGTGGCAAGCCTTCTCGCGCCGGGGCTGCCTGACGCGCCAGCAGGGGCGCGAGTGCGGTGCGCAGGAGCAGCGCTACACTTTTTTCATCTGCCTTGATATCTTGCGCCAGATCAGCTATGCGTTGCCTGCCACTGGCGGGCAAATCTTCCAAAAAGTTGGCCACGTTGGTGGGGCTCAGGGTTTCAGTCTGGAGCATGAGCGCTGTGGCCCGGGCCAGGGGTGAATCTTCATCAAAAAGGTCTTGCAAGCCCGCCAGTGCATCTAGAAAAAGGATGGGGGAGACAGGCATAGGGTTATCGGCCAGCAAAGGGCGTCCTACACGCCATTGTGCCAAGGCCGCGGCCCGGTCAATCTTCCAAGTAGGGTCGACACGGTGCGCTAAATCAATTTGATAGCTGAGAATAGCGTTGAGCTTGTTCAGGGCCTCCTGGTGTTGCGGATAGTGCTTGAAATAAGGTTTGAGAATGGTCTGAGGATTCATGCGGCTTCCTTATGCGTGCGGGCAGATGTGAGCCTGGGCGCCGCCCGTGTGGCGGACGACGCCCGTGTCGTGTGATTATACGAGAAATTCCTGCTGACAACAATCCTGGCAGCGTTGCTCAATGCCTGTGACCGCTGTCAGTAGGGGGTTACGATTTTTTGTAGTAGACCACGTACTTGATGCCCAAATACCAGGCCAGCGCCGCGGCAGCCACAATGCCGATGGTCGAGAGCCATTCTGCAATGTGTGGGGTGTAGGAGCCGCCATGCGGTGGAATTTGCGCGAATAGTGTTGCATTGACTCGATTGACCAGCACACCCAGCAGCACCAACATAGCTGCAAGATTGATATTGCTGAGTTTGTTGCTAATTCCTGGCAGCAAAAGCAGAAGCATAGGCACAACTGCCCCTAGGCCCCACTCAATCCAGGTAAGCAGGCTGTATTTGCCAGCGCCGAATAATGCGCCCAGTTCGCCCGCCATCATCCAATCTACCAGTTTGATGATGATGTAGAACAGGGTTGTCCAGCCTACGATGCGTCCAAGACCGTGAACAATTTTGGCATCTATCTTGGTGTCACGCAGTTTGCTGGCGACTTGGTAGGCCAAAAGTGCAGCACTAAAACCAGCCATGATGGAGGAAACAAAGAAGAATAGCGAAAGCAAGGGGCTAAACCACAGTGCTCGCATCCGATGCGGCATGTTCAAATACAAGGTTCCCAGTGATGACTGATGCAGGGTCGAGAGCGTGATGGCTGCCACCACAAAGACCATGATGTATTTGTGTACCCATTCGGCCAGTTTCGGCTTCTTCAGCTTTTCGAACATGGGCGGGCTGTTCTCGAAGAAGAGTACCAGCGAGTACAGCAGCACGCACCAACTAATTTCAAAAAGTGGTGAGTGGACATTGCCGCGAATGATGAACATGTAGAATCGATCCCAACGGCCTAGATCCAGTACCAGCAGCAGCAAAACTGCAATGTAGCCTAAAAAGGCCAGTAGAATGGCCGGTTTTAGGGCAGGGCGGAATTCTTCGCGGTGGAAGACGTAGACCAGCGCAGCCATGGTAAAGCCTGCGCCCGAGAATGCAATGAGGGAGAAGTCGAAGGCAATCCACAGGCCCCAGGGGTAGGCATTGGTCAGGTTGGATGCGGATCCGAGGCCCACAACCAGGCGCCAAACACCTACAACAAGGCCAACCAGTGTCAGTAATCCCATCACTAGCACTGGTTTATCTACAATGCCGGAACGGGTTGATTTCTTACGTGAGACAGCAGCACTCATCCTTTCACCTCCTCATCTTCTTTTTCGGCAAGTTTCATATTCTTTTCGCGACGGTTTAGGAACCAGAATAAGCCACTGGCTGCGGCAGCCATGCCTACGGCAATGGTCGGTGTTTGTTTAACGACCGCTTCGGCATAGCGCGGAATAACCTCTGTCCCGACATCGGGGAAGCCGATTTCAGAGAAGGGCACGGGCGAGATGTAGAGATGGTTGGTTCCACCCACTTCGTGCTCACCGTAGATGTGATTGACGTACTTGTCGGGATTTTCGGCAATGCGCTTCTTGGCCTGAGCCAGCAGGTCATCCCGTTCGCCGTAGAGGATGGCGTCGGTGGGACAGGCTTTGGCACAGGCTGGCTCTTCACCATCCTGAATACGATCGTAGCACATATCGCATTTGTTGATGAGTCCCAGCGGGCTCTCCCAATCGTACTTGGGAACATCGAAGGGACAAGCGTATTCGCAATACCGGCAACCAATGCATGTGTCAGCGTCGTAGATGACCGGGCCTTCGGGCGTTTTGGTGAGTGCGCCCACGGTGCAGGCCGAAACGCAGGCTGGATGTTCGCAGTGCATACATTGATTCTTGGCAAAAATCCAGTGGAATTTGTTCTGATACTCGACCTCATGGAATGCGATGAAGGTCAGGGTCTTGGCCGAAGCCTGAGGAGGGTTCTGGTAAGTGCCCTGATTATGCGTAATTTCGGCGGGGAGGTCGTGCCACTGCTTGCAGGCAGCCTGACAAGAGCGGCATCCAATACATTTACTTAAGTCTATCAACATGGCTTTTGTCATGATTTACCTCCTATACCGCCTTCTTGACGTTGCAGAGAAACGCTTTGGTTTCGGGAATAACTGTGTTGGCGTCACCCACGGGCGGTGTCAGCTCATTAGCGCTATCACCCGTGACAAAACCGCGGTAGCCCCAATGCCAGGGCAGACCAATCTGATGAATGGTTTTGCCGTTGGTGGTAAAAGGCCGCAGCCGACGGGTAACAATCGCTACAGCTTCGATGCTGCCGCGGGTGTTCTCGATGATGACTTTTTCACCGTTTTTGATTCCCTTCTCTTCGGCCAATTGCACGCTCATCTCTACAAACATGTCCGGTTGCATTTCGGCCAGCCAAGGCAGATTACGGGTCATGGCCCCGGTTTGCCAATGCTCGGTCACGCGGTAGGTTGTTGCCACGATGGGATATTTCTCTGGATCACTGCGTTTGTCCATCTCCGATTTCCATCCCTTGAGGACGGGGTTTAGCGGATTATCGGGGTGGAGCAGATTTTCCTGCGGACTTTCCCACGGCTCGTAGTGTTCAGGCAGTGGTCCATCGGCCCGCCCCGCACCAAATATGCGGGAATGACCTTCCGGCTTCATAATGAAGGCATACTTGGCATCAGGGGCCCAGCCGCCATCTGGCACATCACCTTCCCACTTGGTGTCGGGGCCGGTCCAGCGGATGACGAAGCGTTTGGGATCAAATGGTTCGCCCTGGGTGTTGCACGAGGCCCGATTGTACAAGATGCGGCGATTCACCGGCCAGGCCCAGGCCCACTTGCTGTAAAGCCCAATGCCAGCAGGATGATAATCCACATTATCGCGACGGGCCATCATGTTGCCTTCCTCGTTGTAACTGCCAGAGTACAGCCAGTTACCACTAGCAGTGCTGCCATCATCACGAAGCTGCGTGAAGTTCTTGACTAGCTTGCCTTTGGGCACGATTACTTCACCATCCTTCTTGACATCGCTTACGGCCCAGCCGTTAATTTCTTTGGCCACCTGATGAATGTCTACTTCGCCTTCGCCGTAATTCCAGGCCAGATTCAGCACAGGTTCGGGCAATGGGCCTGGATCTGCCTGATACAATTTCTTTACCCGCTGCACCAGTTGGTTGATGATCCAGGAATCGGGCATGGCTTCGCCCGGCGGGTCAACTGCTTTCCAGCGCCATTGTCCCCAGCGGCCCGAATTGGTGATACTACCCTCTTTCTCTACCGATGCCGCCACTGGTAGCATGAAGACTTCGGTTTGGATGCTGGTTGGGTCAACACCGGGACGCTGCCAGAAGCTGGATGTTTCTGTATCCCAAAGGTTGACAGCGACCATCCAATCCAATTTTTCAAGGGCCTTGCGTACAGCATTGGCATTGGCGCCACTAACTGCGGGGTTCTGCCCCCAGGCTAAAAATCCCTTGATTTCGCCCTTACCCATGGCCTCGAAGATGGAGAACCAGGAATAATTGCGCTTTTCATCGATTTTGGCTAGCCACTGGTAGCCAAATTCGTTATCAGGCGTGGCTGCATCTTCAAACATCCACTTGAGTAAGCTGACAGCATATTTGGGATAATGCTGCCACCAGTTTGCACTCTTGGGGTCTGATGATTTGGGGGTGTAGTGAGTCAAGTATTGCTCAAGTGTCTCATCCATGGCTCGCGGTGTTTTCAGGTATCCTGGCAAAATATGGAAGAGCAAGCAGTGGTCGGTAGAGCCTTGCACATTGCTTTCGCCGCGCAGGGCATTGATGCCGCCGCCAGCTCGCCCGATATTCCCCAGTAACAACTGAATAATCGCGGCGGTGCGGATGATTTGCGTGCCGTAGGTGTGTTGTGTCCAGCCCATGGCATACATCATGGTTGCCACTTTGTCTGCTTTGCCTGTGGATGCAAAGGTTTCGTACACCCGGGTTAGCTCATCGGTGGTGGAGCCGGTGATTTTCGAGACTGTGGCCAGATCGTAGCGGGCATAGTGTTTCTTCAAGAGCTGGAAGACGCTATGCTCATCTTTCAGCGTGGGATCTAAAATAGGAATACCCTCGTCATCTTTCTGGTACGACCAGGTACTCTTATCATATTTATGCGACTCAGTATCGAAACCGCTGAAAACACCATCTTTGAAATCGAAGCCGGGATCGATCAAGAATGGTGCGTTGGTATGGGCGACCACGTACTCCTTGTGAAATAGCTCATTATCCAAGATGTACTTGATCATGCCGCCCAGGAATGCAATATCTGTGCCTGAGCGCAGTGGAACGTAAATATCTGCTTTGGATGATGTTCTTGTAAATCTGGGATCGACGCTGATGAGTTTGGCCCCTTTATCCATGGCTTCTTGCACCCAATGGAATGAAATGGGGTGGTTCTCGGCAGCATTGGAACCCATAATCATAATGACGTCACTGTTTTTGATGTCGACCCAGTGATTCGTCATCGCACCTCGACCGAACGACTCTGCCAGAGCCGCAACTGTGGCCGAGTGTCATATGCGAGCCTGATGCTCGATATACACCAGGCCCATGGCGCGCAATGCCTTAACCAGAAGGCTGCATTCTTCATTATCCAGCGCCGCACTTCCCACTGATGCCAAAGCCTCTAATCGGTTCACGACACGGCCCTGGTCATCTTTGAGGATGATATTCTCGTCCCGAGTCTTTTTGATTCGCTGGGCAATCTCATCCAGCGCCCAATCCCACTCGACCTCTTGCCATTCGGTCGCGCCCGGCGCGCGATACTTCGGCTTTGTTTCTCGTCGTTCACTGTTCACTAATTGCGTCAGGGTAGACCCTTTGCTACACAATGCGCCCTGATTGATGGGATGATCGGGATCGCCTTCGATGTTAATAACTTTGCCATCGGCGCTCCCTACAATCATGCCACATCCTACTGCACAATAAGGACAAATGGTGGGCGTCTCCTTTGTCCATTTGATCTTGGATGATTGGTAAGAAACCACGGGCGCTGCGGCGGCGGCGTGTGTGGTCATGCCGCCGGATGCCAATAGCGCTGTGGTGGCCCCTCCCAATTTTAGAAATTGTCTACGCGATAAATCCATAAGAGACAGCTCCTTTCTGGTTTTGTTGGACTATGAAAGAGGGGTGATAAACCTAATTATGTGTGTGTATTGATCATAGGCATGACTCCTTTGGATTGAGCTATAGGCGATGGAGGGCAGAGAGACTGGTTTGATGTCGTAAGTGACGGCTCTCGTCCCGGTTATTTAGCGTTGGGCATTGTTAAGTAGCTGCACACTTGAAACTTGAGAAAAGTGCTGGGCCTCTTGGCGAACGGCGAAAATAGATTTGCCGCTATTGCAACCACTGGCACAGATTTTCTTGAGCATTTCTTTCCTTTTTCTTTGTGCCTTGGTGCTCTTAGTGATGTGTACCATTTGCACACGTTGCAGTAAGACAACATATTGTAACATGAGAAAGGAGAACCACCAACATTGAAGATGTGAAAAATAGTGCCTGTTGATGCTCCTTTGGAAGAATCACTAAGGCACAAGGGCAAAAAGCTATAATGTTGTGAAGAAATCAACGCGGAAAGTCTTTGTACTTGCTTTTTTGTGCATTGTCCCCAAAACGAGTAGAGCTCCCG
>CAZMDD010000116.1:0-24168 GCA_964565065.1 uncultured Caldilineales bacterium
TTTTTTCTTCGTGCCTTTGTGGCTTCATGTCTTCGTGGTTTCTAGCCGGGCTACCTTAGTAGTAACAGTAGCTGCGCATTTGAAATTTGAGAAAAGCGCTGTGCATTCAGACGAACATGGACGAAGATTGACGACCATAGACGATGGTTCGCTTCGTCCACCTTCCTCTTTTCCTCTATCTTCGTCTGATGAGTTGTAATCCTCTACAAGACTCACTTTAAGTTCATACCATTAACGACTTAACGGCTATCTCGTAATCTGCACTCGTGTGATTTTGGGCCCGTCCAGTGCCAGCACTTCCAGCTTGCAGTTGCCCACTTCCAGCTTTTCGCCCGGCTCGGGAATGCGCCGTAGCTGATACAAAATGAGTCCGGCCAGCGTTTCGTAAGCATCATCTTCGGGCAAGTTAATCTCCAAAAGCTCGTTGACCTCATCGACCCGAATCATGGCATCCAATTCGACGGTGTGCGGGCCCACGCGCCGAAAATGCGCCTCTGCAGCCCATTCATCGTTCATGTCGCCCACAATTTCTTCCACCAGCTCTTCCCGAGTCACCAGGCCCGCTGTGCCACCAAATTCATCGATGACAATGGCCAAACCGATGCCATTGGCCCGCATCTCGGCAAAAAGTGCGCTAACCAGCCGCGATTCCGGGGCCATCATCGGTTGGTTGACAATCGACAGTTCGCCCACCGGCGTATCCATCAAATCGGGCGTTTCGACCAATGCAGCCACCAAATCCTTAACGGCTATCACGCCAATGATGTGATCCAGGTTATCATCATAAACAGGAAAGCGAGAGTGGCGATGCGAGCGGAAGATTTGCAGCAACTCCCGCACTCGCTGCTGGCGCTCAATACCGATAATTTTGGTGCGGGGAACCATTACCTCCCGCACGACGCGCTCACCAAAATCGAAGACGCGGGTGAGCATTTCCCGGGCATCCTCCTCGATGATGCCTTCTTGCTCACTCTGCTCCACCACCATCTTCAGCTCCTCCAACGAAGCGATGCTGCCATGTCCGCCCAACGAGCCCTTGATGCCGAACAAACGCAAAAAGGTGCTGGTACTCATGTCTACAATCCACACAAAGGGTGCGGTGATGCGCGAAAATAGCCACATGGGATAAGCGGCCATCTGCACAATCTTTTCGGGAGAACGCAAAGCAATGATTTTGGGGCTTTGTTCACCCACCACCAAATGGAAGTAGGAAAGAAGCAACAAAACCAACACGCCAGCAATGCCCGCGGCCGCGGCTGGACCAATAATCTGCCCCAGCACGGGCGTCAGATGAGGCTCCAACAACGCCATCAGCGGCTCTTCGGCCACGATACCCAACAAGATGCTGGCCGAGGTGATGCCCAATTGCGAAGCAGCAATGGCGCGATCAGTGTCTTTCAGCATCCTTAGCACAATGGCTGCCGATTTGCTGCCCTTTTTGGCGGCCTGCTGCAAACGCATCTGATTCGATGAAACCAGTGCGTACTCAGCCATGACAAAAAAGGCATTCACCAGCAGGATAATCAGGCCCGCAGCAATGGGAATCCAGACAGGAGCAGTATTTAGTGATTCAGCTTGATACATAAATCCTCAACAAGAGTGGGGAGATGGTTTGACTTGACTTTTTACCTGATGTTACGCAAATGACAGCGCTTAACCTTCAATCCTTTGCCACGAAGGCTCGAAGGTGACGAAGAGGGAAAGTTTTTTTCTTGCTTCGTGCCGTGGTGCTCTTGGTGGTGTGCGCTGGATAGCGATGAACCGTTACATTTCTGCTTTCATAGCATCACCTACTTAAGTGGCTGCGCATGGGAAACGACGCTGCATAAGGCATTATAACGTGAAGTAACAAGGTGCGAGAAGCTCAGGTTTCATCCTTTTGCACCTCATCAGCACGCGCCTTGCTTCATAGCTGAAAAGATTCCAAAGTCTTGCGCACAGTTTCGGGCACATTGTTGTCGCTGGCCCGCATCAGAAAATTGACAATACGCTGCCCAGAGATGCCATGCTTACGGGCCCGCTGCATCCCGCGACGTGTAATTTGATAGCGATATTGCGGCTCGCTGGCCTGCCAAAAGGCAAATCGGGCCACGCGCAGACGATCCCACAGGCTGATGCCAGGAGTCAGCACCAGCGAATAATCCTTTTGCACGCTGAGCACAGCGGCTTGCTGCGGCTCGGGTGGCGCATCGCCAGTCAAAAAATAATGCCCTTGCTGCGTCAGTTGCCAGCGCTGCCCGTCAGCATCCAGAGCCACAGCGCCCAGCCAAAACAGCGGGCCCTGCCACAGATGCCGAATCAGGCGTCCTTCGACCTGGTGCCAATGCTTGAAGCCGCGCAAGGCGGTCCCGGTCTCATCCTCGATGTACCAGGTGTCGTAGTGGCCGTCCGGGCGCTGAAAATCGGGATTCTGCTGGTAAATGGCTGTTACCAACGCATCGAGATGAAACCATTGGCCCGGCTCCACCTGGGCCAGTTGTGCCAGCAATGCGCTACGGGCCTGCAGCGAATCATTGCGCCACGCACCGGGCAAACAGCGCAGCCCAGTGCCCCAACAAAGGTCATTCCAATCATGGGCCTGCTGCCAAACCTGAAAGAGCGAAGCAAGCTGCGCCTGCCGGGATTGCTCCAACCAGGGACGCAGAGCCTTGCCGAATCGCTGGCGCCCTTTTTGTGTCACCAGCAATCCCAATTTTCTGGCAGCAAAGATGAGCAGATGCAACGGCCCGCCCATCTCAAGCGGTTGCTGCCGCAGCGCGCTCAGGCGCAAACGGGGCAACAGGCGCTGCCAATCTTCATGTCGCCACCGCGACTTGCTGCGCAGCCACACCTGATGATTTTGCACATAGGCCAACACCGTTCCCAAATCATCCAGCAGCAAAGCGCCCAACTCGCGGTACTGCGCGGGTGCGGGCACCGGCATGAGCGCTGCAGGCGTGGTTTCCAACGCCACCTCGTGCAGGGGCAGCAGAGGCAGCAAGTCATCGGGTAGACTGATGACATCCAGCACCCCTTCGGGCCTGCGGCGAAAACCGCGCGTCAGCCAGCCCAGATACCACAAAATTTCGCCGGGCCCGGTGGGCTGCTGCCAGGGCTGCTCGGTGGGCAGACGTCCCGGCCCGATGCGCCGCAGTTCACCGTAGCGCCTCTGAAAAATGGGGACGGGTAAACCGTGCGGCTGATGAGCCATCTCAGCCAGCGTACGCTGGACATCGGGCGCCAAATCATCCCACACCGCCCGAATCTGCTCCGCTTGCAGCATTTGCGCGGTCAGCCGGGCCAGCAGATCGGGCCCACTGGCATCTTCCAGCAAGATACCCTGGTTCTGAGCCACAATGTGCAGCTCGATAGGGTCGCGCTGAGCGAGTTGTTGACGCAAGGTCGGCATGATGCCCTCATTATAACCCAAAGCTCAATTATTCGTCCATCAGCCCAAAAAGCGATTAGCGATTGCAGTGGGTCAAAATCGACCATCATTTCGACCACGTGAGCGTTTTTTTTGACGAAAAACGGAAACCCTGCTACCATCATACCCGTACAATGGGTGCAAGCACAACGCCTTCGTTTCATTCTGGAGAAACTTTGAATGACCAAGCAAACACAAAAAAACAAAAAACCATCCTTTTTCGATGTCGTTAGTCAGGCCAAACTGGCGTGGAAGCTTTTTCGCGACCCTAATGTCAGCCCCCTGATTCGCTACGGCATTCCCCTGCTGGCCCTACTTTACGTGCTCTTTCCGCTGGATTTTCTGCCCGACGGCATTTTGGGATTGGGACAACTGGATGATCTGGCCGTGGTGATGCTGCTGACACAAGCCTTCATTGCATTGGCTCCCGACAGCATTGTCGAGATGTACCGCCAGGGTCGCAGCGCGGTCAATTCGGAACCGACACAACCTGTCGCGCCTGATGACGAAGATATTGTGGATGTCGATTATCGCGTTGTTTGACCGCAGCACGCCCCATGAGCACCGATCCTACTCTCACCCGCCCCGCCGATGTTGCCCGAGCACTGGGAATTCCTGCCTCGACGCTGCGACGCTGGTCGCGGCGATTTGCCCCTTTTCTTTCGGCTGAGGCCAATGGCGCTATTCGGGCCAATGGCACCCGCGGACACCGACGCTACACGCCCCATGATATTGCCATTCTCACCCAGTGCAAGGAACTGCTGAGCGCAGGCAATAATTTTCAACAAGTCAGCCAAATCCTCGAAAGTAGCTATCCGGCGCAGGCTGTTGCGGTGGAAGGGGAGATTGATCTGGATGAAACGCCGATTGCTCCTTCTGCTGCGCCCGCCACCGACCTGGTTCGAGAAGAGGAAGCTGCCAATCTGGGCCAAATGCTGGCGCAAACCTTGTCAGCGCTCTCGGGCAGTCAGCAAATGCTCATCACGGGCCAACAATCGGAACGGGAACTGCTGGGCATCGTACTGCAAGACAACTTCAATCTCAAAGAAGAAAACAAGAAATTGCGGGAACGGATGCTGGAAACAGAACGCCGTATTTTCGAAATGAAGCGCAATATCGAAAAAGATCGGAGTGATGAGCGGGAACGGATGCGACAAATGGAAGCCTATCTCTTCCAACTGCAACGGCAGATGGATGATTTGATTCGTCGGACGCCGCGTGCCTCTGCTTCTTCACCGGCGCCCGCAGCGCCCCCGCCGGCACCATCAGAACCAGCGCCTCAGAAGCGTTCTATTTGGCAATGGTTACTGGGCAAATAACAAGTTTGTGCCACGTTGATTATACGCTCGGAAAAATTTGCCCTTTGAACAAATATCTGCTACAAACTAGAAATCATCTTCCACATTCCTTAGCAATTCAATCCATTCTTTCCAACCTATTCCATTATGCCTTCTGATTAACGATGATCGGAAGGATAACAAAAAGGAGAAACATCTTATGGCTCATGTAATTACCGAAATTTGTGTCCGTGACGGCGCTTGTGTTGACGTATGTCCTGTCGAGTGCATCATCCCCGGCATCCCCGAGAACGAGTGGGCGCTTTACTACATCGATCCTGACACCTGCATCGATTGTGGCGCCTGTGTGCCCGAATGCCCCGTAGATGCCATCTTCCCCGAAGAAGATGTCCCCGAAGAATATGAGAAGGACATCGAGGCCAACGCTGCTTTCTTCGCTGACGGCCCCGGCTACGCGGCCCTGGATGAGATCTAATCTCGATTATCTAGCAAAGAAAAAGCCCCCGGTCATGTGCTGGGGGCTTTTTTTGTGTGCGATTCATCATGCTCAGGCCGGGCGATGGGTGCGCAGCCAGGTTGCCAGCGGCTTGACCGCGGGGCGTTCACCAATGAGCGCTTCAAGATGCAGGATGGCTTCTGTTACCGATGTTTCCGAATCGGTCAACACCTCGCCAAACGAGGCCGAGGCTTCTTTAAGCGTGTAACGCACAGGTCGGGGCAATCCAGCCAGCAGGCCACCAGCTTCGGCAGCGGCGGCATACAAAATGCTGCTGTCGGCATGGGGCATTTCTGGCGTTTCCAACAGCGTGGTAACCCGACGCTCCGAAAGCTTTGCCAAGGCATCGGCAAAAGCGGCAACGACCTCAGGTTTTTCGGTAGTAGCTGCTAAAATCGAGGCTTGCCCAAAACAGTAATCCCCAATAAGGATAGCGGAGCCCATGAGTACACGGTTTTGCTCAGTTGCAGCCACCGGGCCCCGCGGAATAAAATCGTGAATGTTGACGGCAATGTGCAATAATTCAATGGCCGAGGCCAGCGCCACCCGTTTTTTCTGCTGCGAGTGCCCTAAGCGGCTGGTTCCTAATGTGATGATTGCCCGGGGGAAATGTTCTGGGACGGCATCGGCCAAAACGCCATCAACCAGCGGGTAGCCGGTCAGCGCTTTTTCCTGAATCGTCTGCCGAACCAACGCCAGATCATCGCCCAGGAGTTTTTCGAGGTTTGATTCAACAACTGCGGCGGGTGAAATTTGTTCGAGTTTCCTTTTTGTTGGTAACATGATGAATACCTGTGTAAACAGAAGCAAGCTGATGATACCATAATCTACAAAGGGCGAAAAACTCCACACCCATCCTCCAACATCTTGACCAACCTTCATCGACTCTATGATTATTCCCCAAAACCTGACACCTTTAAGTAAAAGCTTTCTGCATTCGACGCTGGACATCTCGCTGCGCCGCGCCGCAACGCAGTTGCAGCTTGCAGACCTGACGCCCGCCCATGACCTTAATACTTGCTGGGCCGCCATGACCAATGCCTTGTGGGGCACTGCGCCCGAAGAGATAGGGCATTTATTGGCTGTGCAAGCGCCTGCCAACGTGGCTCCGGGCAAAAGTTCGCGCGGGCTCAAAATCGGTCAGCAGGTGCTGCCCCATTTTGCCGCAGCGTATCAGCGCGTGCAGGATTGGCATAATGCTGTGGCCACGGCTGAATGGAGCCAGGCCCAGCTTCTGCAAGTTATGGAAGAGGTAGAGCCTCAAACCATCGACGTGCTGACCTGGCTGCACATCACCGCGGTCATGGCGGTGGGCAGCTACGCCTATGTGGGTGAGCTTATTGCCAAATTCGAGAAAGATGCCACGCGGGCGCGAGCCTTACGCCTGGGCCTGTGCGCGGGCCTGCCTACGCCCGAGGCTGCGCTACTGCAAACCCTGAAAGATGAAGCTACATCTCAAACATTGCAAAAATCATTCGGACATCTGCCCCTGCAAAATTCTTTTGAGCTGGCCCAGCCCCGGTTGCAGGAATCTCCCACCGCATGGCTACAAGCCTCAGCGCCCGCGCCGGGAGCCTGGCAACCTGTCCGGGCGCGGACCCGGCGTAAATCTGCCACTGCCGAAGCACGCTCTCGCACCCGATTTCTGGCCCGCTCAGCCCTGCAAAAAGGGATAACCCTGTTGCAAGAAGCGTTGTTGGCACACGCACAGGCCCGTGATGCCCTGCATTTCGCCATGGCAACCACCCGGCTTTGGGCCCATGCCGCGGCTGCCGAGGGCCTGAGCGACAGGCGTTTGCTACACCCGGAAGAAATCTTCTGGCTGGAAATCGAAGAAATCAAACAATTGATGACAGGCGAATGGGCCAATCGCGAGCGCATTGCGCCCTTGTTGGCACAACGAAAAGCTGGGCCCGCGTCCCAGCCTGCATCCACGCCCTCCCGCCATCCGCAAGCGCTGGGCGTGGCCGGCGCCGTGGTGTCGGCAGGATTATACACCGCAACAGCCCCGGATGCCATCTTGCCCGCCACCCCGTTCGTTGCCCAGGCAGCGACCTGGCATCCGCAATGGTGGCGAATCTTCTTGGGGGCCCAAGGTATTCTGGAACAGCAGGGCAACCTGCTAAGCTGGGGAGCCAGCGCTGCTCGGGCGGGCGATTTAGCAGCCATCGTCAACAGCGCCCAAGGGGTCGAAAAGCAGACAATGACCCTGAAACCAGCCCAAAATCAGACCACGCAACAAAACTAATCCGATAGTATTAGCACTTAACCGACTTATCAGCGACAGTTGCCCTGTAAATACACCCCATGAGCTATTGAAAACGTACCTCGCGGCTGGTAAACTATACTCGAACGACAATCTCTCCCCAGACAACAACAATCATTTTTTTGGTTTTCAACCCACTCAACAGGAGAAATTTCTCATGACAAAACGACGCATTACCTTCCTGTTTGTCTTTGTCGCCCTGCTTGCCCTGGTGGCCCTTCCGGCCGCTGCCGCCAGCTTCCCCAATCCTGGAACTGGCAGCACCTTCACCGAGCTGGTCAACAAAACTGCAACGGCTGCAACGGCCCAACTGACTTATTACGACACCTCCGGTGGCGTGCATCAGGGCCCGCAAAAGAACATCCCTGGCAATGGCTCCATCAGCATCGATCCTGATAGCGTTCAGCTTCCTCAGAATTTCGTCGGAGCAGGTGTTGTCTCATCCAACCAACCCCTTGCTTCGGTGGTTGCCACCAAATGGACTGGCGGCCCTGGCGATGGCTTCCAGATGGCCTACTACTCGGGCATTTCTGCTGGCGCCAGCAAAATTTGCTTCCCCAGCCTTTTCAAGAATGACCCTGCCATTGTTGCCTCCTACGCGGTGCAAAACACCGGCACAGCCCCGGCCAACATCAAAATCACCTATTTCAAACGTGATGGCACGAACGAAGGCCAGTACACCGACACCATCCCCGCAGGCGCACAGCACACCTATGACCTGCGCAATCCTGGCGGCGCAGTGCCTAACTTCCCCAATGGCTGGGGTGGCTCCGCCATCGTCGAAGTTACCAATGGCCAAACTGTTGCCGGCGTAGGCGTTGTGAATCAGCAAGGCCGCTCCGCCACTTACAATGCTGCGGATTGCTCCGGTGCAACTGGCGCCACCACCCTGGTGGTTCCCAGCCAGTACCGCCATGTGACCAATGATGGTCGCTGGCTGCTGCTCTCGGCCCTGAACGTTCAAAACCTGGAAGGCAGCGCTGCCGCGGTCCAACTTGAATACATCCCCCGCGATCCCACCAAACCCAGCAAGACTGCCAATATCACCATTCCTCCTTATTCTTCCGCCGCTCTGAACATGCGTGCAGGCTACAATGGCGATAGCTCTTACTTCAACGACCTGGGTACAAGCTGGGGTGGTTCTGTTAAAATTACTTCTAACAAAGCTGCCGTTGCCAACGTGATTACCCAGTGGTTCCGCCCCACCGGCGCCGAAGCTGGCTACTACGCTGCTGCCAACACGGGTACATCTGCCACCAAGTTCTTTGCCCCGGCAGTCCGCCGTGTGAAAGATGGCTCCAACTGGAAAGAATACAGCGCCGTCATCGTACAGAATCTGGCCAACGCCAGCGCCAATGTCACCATCGACTTCTATGATCGCAATGGCGTCAAGAAACTGACTCTGACCGACACCCTGGCCGCCGGTGGCTCCATTGGTTACAACACCCGCAGTGGTGGTAGCCATCCCGCCGCTGACATGAATCCTCTGGGTGACGCTTTCGAGGGGCATGCCGTTGTCAGCAGCAATCAGTCTATTGCAGTTGTGCTCAATGGCATCTCCTGGACGCCCAAAGCTGCCTCTGCCACCACCAATGGCATTGCCGAATAAGCAAGCCTGAGCTGGTAGCAACCAAGTTTAACACAAACAGCGCACTCATTTCGGGTGCGCTGTTTTTTTCATCTTGTATGGATTCGGTGCCACTGCAACCACAGATTTATTTCAAAACTTTTTCGTTACGACCAATGTCCCCGACTTCAGTCACCACAAAGGCACTAAGACACTAAGAACACCAAGCATTTCAAAGCTTTTTCTTTTCTTCGTGCCTTTGTGGCTTCGTGTCTTAGTGGTTTCTAGCCGGGCTACCTTAGTTGTAACACTTTTTGCTGGATAGCGGTGATCTTCTTGACATCAGCGATTCAAAACACCACAATCGCATCGGGCTCGATGGTCACGCGCACGGACTGACCGGGATGCGCACCGCCTCCTGCACCTGCAAATTCAAATCGCAGCTCGGAAGCCGACGCCATCCCGGCAAATTGCATCAGGGTGTGCGCTCCCCGAAACGACCGGTGCAACAATTGCAGAGCCAACACATTGGGCCCCTTTTCGTTTTCTTGCGCCAGGCGGGCGCCTTCGGGGCGGATGACCAACTGCACGGTCGCACCCACGCCCAGGCCCGCAGGCAGCTCATGCGGTTGCAACAATCCTGCCGGGGTGCGGATGATGGGCGGGCGCAGCGAGATGAGTGTTCCCTGCAAGATGTTCTCCATCCCCAAAAAAGCTGCCGCAAATGGGGAAGCGGGCCGCAAATAAAGTGCCTCGGGCGTATCCAATTGCTCGATGCGCCCCGCCCGCATCAGTGCCACCCGATCCGCCACTGCAAACGCCTCGATTTGGTCATGGGTCACATAAAGCGCGGTTTGTCCCAACTGTTTCAGAATTTTTCGCAGCGCCACCAGCAATTGATCCCGCAATGTGCGATCCAGCGCGCCCAGCGGCTCATCCAGCATCAGTAATTGCGGATTCGGGGCTAGGCTGCGAGCCAATGCCACCCGCTGCTGCTGTCCGCCACTCAGCTCATAAACGGGGCGATTTTCGTAGCCCGATAGTTCTACCAAAGCCAGCAACTCTTGTACCCGGGCCATGCGCCGGGCCCGGGGCCAACGGTGCATCTTCAAGCCAAAGGCTACATTGTCGCCCACCGTCATATGCGGAAACAACACATAATCCTGAAACATTAGTCCAAAATCGCGACGATGACTGGGAAGTGTTGTTATGACATTCCCCTGCACTAAAATCTGACCCTGGTCAGGAGTCTCCAGCCCGGCCACAATGCGCAACAATGTGGTTTTACCGCATCCGCTGGGCCCCAGCAAACACAAAATCTCACCCGGCTCCACAGCCAGACTCACATCTTGCAGTACTGGGGTCGCGCCAAAATGTTTTGAGATGTGGGAAAGGGTTAAAAAGGGCATAAGTTTAGAATTCCTCACTGCCGGTGCGTAATTGTTCGATGCCCAGATAGCCGGCCGCGGTTACCAGCATGAGCAGCACGCTCAGGGCTACAGCCTGACCAAAATTGCTTACGCCCGGCTGCCCCAGCAAGCGATAAATAGCCACGGGCAAGGTGGGAAACTGTGGACGGCTGATGAGCAGGCTGGCGCTAAATTCTCCCATGCTGATGGTAAAAGCGAATATGACGCCTACCAGCAGCGCCCGCCGCATCATGGGCCAGTAGATGTGCCGCAACACGCGCTTTGGGCTGGCTCCCAGCATTTGCGCAGCCTCGGGCAAGTGCTGATTCATACCTCGCAGCACGGGCAAGATGGCCCGCAGCACAAATGGAAAAGCAATAAGCGTGTGGGCAATGGGAATGATGAGCAAACTGGCCCGCAAATTCAGGGGCGGATGATTCAGGGCCACGATGTAGCCAAAGCCCAATGTTACGGCACTGGTTCCCAAAGGCAGCATAAACAGCGTATCCAGCCAGCGCACCAACGAAAAAGACCCCGACCGCGGTTCAGCCAACAAAAAAGCTGCGGGCAGGGCCATGCTCACCGCCAGCAGAATGGTCACAGCGGCAAAGCCCAATGAATTGCGCACCGCCTGAATGGGAGTAACAAAAAAGACCGAATTGGTGCGATTGACCAACAGCGCCCGATAAAAATCAAGCCCCCAACGTCCCCCCAAATGAAAAGATTGCACCAGCAGCGCCAGCAACGGAGCCAACAAAAACAGGCCCAGCGCCAGAAAAACCGCGGCCACCAATCCTCGTTGCGCCCATGTGCGGGGAGGCTGCTGATTATGCCGGGCCGCCTGAAACGTCAGGGGCACAGTCATACGCTGCTGCAACCGCGTGTAGCCCCACATCAACAGCAGCGTGAAACCCATTTGTAGCAACGAAAGCGCCGCGGCCACCGGCAAATTGAACAAACGCACTGCCGTGCGATAAATCTCTACCTCGATGGTGGCAAAACCAGGCCCACCCAAAATTAAAACCACGCCAAACGACGTAAAATTAAAGAGAAAAACCATAGCGCTGGCTGCCATGATTGCGGGCGCAAGCTGCGGCAGCGTAATAAATCGCCACCGCTGCCACGGACCCGCGCCCAGCACAGCCGCTGCTCCTTCCTGCCGAGCATCCATGGTGGCCCAAAAGCCCCCGACCATGCGAATAATCACCGATGTATTGTAAAAAACATGTGCCAGCAGAATAATACTCAGCGTATGAAGCAGATGCACGGGCGGACTGGAAAGATGCCACATCCCCATAAGCGTCCGATTGAGCAGCCCCCGCGGGCCCACCAGTGCGATAAACGCAGTGGCCACCACCACCGTGGGCATCACAAAAGGAAGTGTCACCAACGCGCGCAGCCACGTCTTCCCCCAAAATTGAAACCGGGCAAAAACATAGGCCGCGGGCAATCCCAACGCCAGCGCCCCCAGGGTGCTAAGCATCGCCTGCCACAACGTGAATAAAATGACTCGCAGGTAATACGCCTTTTGCCACAGCACCTGCAAACTGACCCAATCCAGCCGCCCATTCTGCCACAAGCTCAGCTTGAAGATGGAGGCCACGGGATAAATAAAAAAGAGGCTCAAAAAGAGCAAGGGCAGCGCGGCCAGCAGCCAGCGCCGAAGGGGCGTGAGTTTCATAATGCTAATTGATGTGACACCATCTGAATGCGTAGCTGGTGGGAAAATGAACCCGTTGCTGCTGACCCGGAGACAAAAGAGGGGAAAAGTGCTTATTGAAAATGCCCGGGCGTGCAGATCACTGCGTCACACAAGATGACGGAATTGCAAAGGCGTACTCATTATAACGCATGTTACGGCCACGCCTCATATTTTCTCTCGCTCCCCCTCTGTGCGCCCATAAAAGTCTTCGCATCTCAGCAGTGAAAAGCTATTTTCGCTAGATTTCTTTCCCTTTTTCTTCGTGCCTTGGTGGTGCGCTCTGGATAGCGATGAGTCGTTACGTTTCAACTTTAGCCACAAAGAAACCTCTCCTCGTTACAGCCTTGCGCCCGGGCGCATCATGCACGCCCGCACACAAGGGCATAAAAAAACCTCCGGGAGGAAAAACCCGGAGGTTGTGAGCTTGCAAAAACTACGCTTACAGGCTGGAAACCTGTGCCAGGGCCTTGAGTTTGGCCCAGCGTTCTTCAAGGTTTTTCTGAGCGGCGTCCAGAAGTTCTTCGGCATGGTCAGGGTTGGTTTTGAACAACATGCGGAAACGGGCCTGGCGCATGGCGTAATCGCTAAAGGCCTTTTTGGGGTCTCGCGAATCCAGCACCAGCGGATTTTTGCCCTGGGCCCGACGCCGGGGATCGTAGCGATACAGAGGCCAGGCGCCACTCTCCACTGCCAGCTTCTGATGATCCATGGCTTCTTCCAGGCCGTAGCCATGGGCGATACAATGGCTGTAAGCGATGATGAGGCTGGGGCCATCGTAGGATTCCGCTTCGATGAAGGCTTTGACTGTTTGGCTATCTTTGGCGCCAAAGGCGACCTGAGCCACGTAAACATAGCCGTAATTCATGGCCATCAGGCCCATATCCTTCTTGGGCAGTGTTTTACCGGCAATGGCGAATTTGGCTGCCGCGGCCATGGGTGTAGCCTTGGAGGCCTGACCGCCGGTGTTGGAGTAAACTTCGGTATCCATGACCAGCACGTTGACATTGCGGCCCGAGGCCAGAACATGGTCGAGACCGCCGTAACCGATGTCATAGGCCCAGCCATCGCCACCGATAATCCATACGCCGCGGCGCACCAGCAAATCGGCCACGCTCATCAAATCCCGGGCCTTGGGGTCTGTCAGCCCTTCTAATTTGGCTTTAAGCGCGGCGACATTTTCACGCTGTCGGGCAATGCCTTCCTCGTCACTTTGGTCAGTGGTCAGCAGTTTTTCCACCAACTCGGCGCCAATGACCTCTTGCAGATGATCAACCAGCTCCAAGGCGTACTCATTTTGCTTGTCGATGGTCAACGACATGCCCAGACCGAACTCGGCATTATCTTCAAACAGCGAGTTGCTCCAGGCGGGCCCGCGGCCATCTTTATTTTTGGCCCAGGGCGTGGTAGGCAAGTTGCCGCCGTAAATGCTGGAACAACCGGTAGCATTGGCCACCACCACCCGGTCGCCGAAGAGCTGGGTCATCAGCTTGATGTAAGGGGTTTCGCCACAGCCGGGGCAAGCGCCCGAGAACTCAAACAGGGGCTCCAATAACTGGATGTTTTTGACGTTGTTGTATTTAATCAACCCATAGCGCGGCGCTTCCGGCAATTCCAGGAAGAAATCCCAATCGCGACGGCCCTTCTCGCGCAACGGCAATTGCGGGCGCATGTTGATGGCTTTGCGGTTGGGGTCTTGCTTGTCGGTGACCGGGCAAGCCTCGACACAAAGGGTACAGCCGGTGCAATCTTCAACAGCCACTTGCAGGGTGTACTTTTGCCCCTTGAATTCTTTCCAGCGGGCATCAGATGAAAGGAAGCCCTCGGGAGCGTTCTCTAGCAGCGCCGGGTCAAAAACCTTGCTGCGAATAACCGCGTGGGGGCAAACCAGCACACATTTGCCGCACTGGATACAAATATCCTCTTCCCACACCGGCACCTCCAGCGCAAGATTACGTTTTTCCCATTGTGTGGTGGCAGTGGGATAGGTGCCATCGGCAGGCAGGGCGCTTACAGGCAAATCATCACCCTCGCCCAGAATCATTTTACCCAGCACATCTTTGACGAATTCGGGCGCACTCCCGGGCACGGGCGGCTTCATGTTAATAGTGCTATCGGCAGTCTCGGGCACGGGCAGCTCGAACAAATTGGCCAAAGTCATATCCACAGCATTGAAATTCTTCTGGACAATCTCCTCGCCCTTCTTGCTATAAGTTTTAACGATGGCTTCTTTGATTTTGCCAATCGCCTCATCCTGGGGCAAGATGCCGCTAATGGCAAAGAAACAGGTTTGCATGATGGTGTTGGTACGACGCCCCATGCCTGTCTTCTTGGCTACCTCATAAGCATCAATCACATAAACCTTCAGCTTTTTGGCGATGATGGTTTCTTGCACCTCCACCGGCAGATGTTCCCAAACCTCTTCGGTGGGATACGGGGCATTCAGCAGGAAGGTCGCGCCCTCCATGGCATTGGCCAGCACTTTATAATGCCGCAAAAACTCGAACTGATGCACTGCCACGAACTGGGCTTTGGTGATGAGATAGGGGCTGTGGATAGGTTTGGGCCCGAACCGCAAATGCGAGATGGTCTTGGCGCCCGACTTCTTGGAATCATAAACGAAATAGCCCTGGGCATAGTTGTCGGTCTCAACGCCAATAATTTTGATGGAGTTTTTGTTTGCCCCCACCGTACCATCTGAGCCCAACCCCCAGAACAAGCCCCGGAAAGTTTCTTCCGGCTCGATATCGAAATTGGGGTCGTAGTCGATGTTGGTATGGGTGACATCATCCACAATGCCCACGGTAAAGTGGTTTTTGGGCTGAGCCTTCTTCAGCTCATCGAAAACGCCCTTGACCATGGCCGGGGTGAATTCTTTGGATGAAAGGCCGTAGCGCCCGCCAACCACCAGTGGCGCATGTTTGAAGGGCGCAGTGCCCGCACGCATCGCCTCGCTAATGGCATTGCCCACATCAAGATACAGGGGCTCACCTGAGCTGCCCGGCTCCTTGGTACGATCCAGCGTGGCGATTTTCTTCACGGTGGCAGGCAGCGCCTGCATCAGATGCTCAGTCGAGAAGGGGCGATACAGACGAACCTTGATCAAACCTACTTTTTCGCCCTGCTCAACCAGATAATTGACTGTTTCTTCGGCAGTTTCAGCACCGGAGCCCATCAGCAAAATGACACGCTCAGCATCGGCTGCGCCCACATACTGGAAGAGCTCGTAGCGGCGGCCCGTTAGCTTGGCAAAATCATCCATCATCTCCTGCACAATGCCGGGCGTTGCCACGTAGTAGGGATTCACCGTCTCGCGGGCCTGGAAGAAGACATCGGGATTCTGGGCTGTGCCGCGAATCACCGGCTTTTCGGGATTCAGGCCACGGCGGCGATGCGCCCGCACCAAGTCATCATCTATCATGCTCCTGATGACATCATCGCTGAGTTTTTCGACCTTGCTAATCTCATGCGAGGTGCGGAAACCATCCATGATGTGCAAAAAAGGAACTCGTGATTTCAGAGTTGCTGCTTGCGAAATCAGGGCAAAGTCCATCACCTCTTGCACCGAATTGGCAAAAAGCATGGCAAAACCGGTGCTGCGGGTGGCCATAACATCGCTATGGTCGCCAAAGATAGAAAGCGCCTGCGCGGCAATCGAGCGGGCGGCAATGTGGAACACGGTGCTGGTCAATTCGCCAGCAATTTTGTACATGTTCGGAACCATTAGCAACAGGCCCTGACTGGCAGTAAAGGTTGTCGTCAGCGAGCCAGTTTGCAAGGCGCCGTGGACAGCGCCGGCAGCACCACCCTCCGCCTGCATCTCCATAACAACTGGAATCGTTCCCCAGATATTCGGCTTTTGTTCTGCGCTCCATTGATCGGCCCACTCGCCCATGGGCGAAGAAGGGGTAATGGGATAAATGGCAATGACTTCATTGGTCTTGTGTGCTACATACGCAGCAGCCTCATTGCCATCAATTGTTGCAATTAGTCCTGACATAATGCACTTCCTTGGTGATAAGTTTGAGTGTTTTTTGTGTAATGCTAACCCCGAAAAAGGCCAGCGCTTTCTTGGTAGAGCGGAGATAGGCTCAATAGCCTAGCTCTCGCAACTGCTTCTCATTCATGCCAAAATGATGCCCAATTTCGTGCAACACAGTCTTTTGAATCTGACTTTTGATGGTCTCGGGCGTAGTAAAATGTGATACCATCGGGTGCATGAAAATCGTAATGCGATCGGGGGTAATCATGCCATAGTGAGCCGAACGAGCGGTCAGCGGAACGCCCTGATACAAGCCATAGAGCGCATGACCACGACCGAGCCCCACAGCTTGTTTCTGCGCAGTTGTCGGATGCTCAGCCACTGTGATTGCCACATTTACCATCATTTCTCTGATGTTCTCAGGCAATGCTTCCAATGCTTGGGACACATAATCCTGAAACTCATCAAAGGTGATTTTTGTCGAAGGAGAAGCCATTTTTGATGATAAGTAACTATTCACCTCTATCCAGAGAGAAGCACGCATGCCATTAAGTTATTGATGTTACGCAATTTGATGCTGCCACGGTTGCGAGTCATCGCCTTTTGTTGCCTGGCCAACGAGAAGTGGCCGATAAGACGAAAAGAGAAAAGAAATCCTTTTGCGCCTTTCTTTTCTTGATGGCTTGATGGCAAAAAGTGGATAGAGACTTGGACAGTTACATTTTTTGAGCCTAAAAAGTATACCACAAAAAAACGCCTGCGTCAGAAAACACAGGCGTCTTTGTAAGCTTTGCCACTGAACGGGCGTTTAGCGATGAATTTTGGCCAGAATATCACCGGCATCCATAATCAGGTGCTCATCGCCATCGATTTTAATTTCGGTGCCAGTGTATTTGGGATACAGAACGGTATCGCCAATAGCCAGCGGCACATCCTCTTCATCAATCTCGGGCCCGAGTGCCACAACTTCGCCCTCTTGGGGCTTTTCTTTTGCTGTTTCGGGCAGGTAAATGCCACTTTCGGTCTGCGAAGCCTGCTTGAGGATTTTGATCAATACGCGTTCGCCAAGGGGTTCAAGTTTCATGGTTATCACTCCGTTTGATATTGGGAATTATGGTGAAAGTTGTAGGTATGATTAAACCAGCCTCAGGCCCAAAGGCCTACAAGGCTGAGAGAAAAACTAGCCGCGGATACCGAGCAATTTGTCAATCTTGGGCTTGTCAAAACCAACGATGACGGCACTGCCGATTTTAATCACAGGGACGCCCATTTGCCCGCTCATCTTTTGCATATCGCGCGCTGCTGCGGCATCTTTGGTGACATCGATGTGCTTGAATTTGATCTTATGGGCTCGAAAGTATTTTGCGGCCCGCTTGCACCAACTACAGGTGGGAGTTGCGAAGAGGAGTACTTTGGGTTGTTTTTTCTTTTTATCGGTGGATTGTACTGCCATTCCTGTTGTTACCTTCGTGTGAGTGGATGTGGTTACAAGACAAACCAGCGGCCTGAGTCGCTGGTAACTAGTTAGATGCAATCAGAGAATCGAAACGTTACACCGAAGTGACGTTTTGAGCCTATGATTTATTGCCACGATGTTGTAAAATTCATCTTGCAACTACCTGATTCTAAATAAGCATTATGACATATTTTGTCTGTTTTTGCAAAGAAAGGATTGATTTCAAGTATTCGTCTTCGCAATCTGCACGGAGCAATGCCCAATGACCAAACGAAAAGCCCCGGATATCGTCGTCGGACGCCTGCCGATGTATTTGCGCATGTTGAATCAGCTCATCGATGAAGCGCGGCAAACCACCAGCTCGCAAGAATTGGGCGAGCGGCTGGGCATTAGCGCAGCACAGATTCGTAAAGATCTTTCTTATTTCGGGGGGTTTGGCAAATATGGCGCCGGGTATGATGTTGCTTATTTGCGGGATCAGTTACGCCGCATTCTGCATCTGGAGCAGGTTTGGCCCGTGGCGCTGGTGGGCGCGGGCGATTTGGGCCATGCACTGACCAATTATCATGGGTTCAGCCAGCGCGGCTTTGAGATTGCGGCTGTTTTTGATAACGATTCGCAACGCATTGGCCAAATGATGGGGGGGCTAAAGGTGCTCGACGTGGATGAGATGGAGCAGTTTATTCACAAACACAACATTAAAATTGCCATTATTGCCGTGCCTGTGGTCGCGGCCCAGGTTGTGGCCGATAAATTGGTGGCCGCGGGGGTGATTGGGCTTCTCAATTATGCGCCCGTGCCTCTCAAAGTTCCCGATTACGTCACTGTGCAAAATATCGACCCGGTGGCCCGTTTGCAGCACATGGCGTTTTATGTGGGCCAAAAGGCCAAAAGCGAAAGCGCGGCCACGTAATCTCCTTACGTCGCCACGCTTTCAAAAGGCTGCTGTGTAACGCGGTTATGCCAAATCAGATGCTCAATTCAACTTTTTGGCCTATGCCCAGTTTTCAAGAATGCGCTTGACTTCGGCAACGAACGCGTCTGCGCTGGCGCCATCCAAGATGCGATGATCGAAGTAGAAGCTGAGGTAGGTAACGGGATGGATGGCTATGGTGTCGTTGGCATCGGGCAGCAGGGGATGCCCTGTGCTGATGACCACCGGCTCTTTGTGGATAGCGCCTACGCCCAAAATACCGGCGTTGGGCTGATTGATGATGGGTGCGGCCATAAGGCTGCCCCCCGTGCCATGATTGGTGATGGTAAAGGTTGCTCCTTGGATTTCATCGGGCGTGAGTTTGCCGGCCCGGGCCCGGGCGGCCAAGTCGTTGACCATGCGAGCCAGCCCCAGTAAATTGTAGCTATCGGCATTTTTGATGACTGGCACAATCAGGCCCTCATCAATGGCGGTGGCCATGCCGATGTTAATGGCCCGCCGCAAGACAATGCCTTCTTCTGACCAGGAGCTGTTGGCATAGGGGTTTTTCTTGAGCGCCTGTGCCACGGCTGACACAAAATAAGGGGTAAAGGTGAGATTCACACCATCCTGAGCAAATTGGTTTTTATGAGCGTAACGATGTTGCACCACACGTGTCATATCTACCATGAACACGCTGCCCACGTGGGGCGAGGTGCGCCGCGATTGCACCATGTGGTCGGCAATGAGTTTGCGCATACGGCTCAAAGGCGCCACCTGGTCGCCTGCTGCAGGCGCTGGTGCGGGCGGGGGCGAGGACGGGGCTGCAACGGGGGCATAATCTTCCATGCTGGTGGGCTTGAAAAGTTCGCCCGAGCCCGGTTTTTCCCATTCGGGCACGTCGGCCTGGCTATCACGCTGCGCAATGTAGTCCAAAAGATCCTTTTTGCGGATGCGTCCGCGCACACCTTTGCCTTGGACTTGTGTTAAATCGACATGATACTCGGCAGCCAAGCGGGCCACCACTGGGCTAACAAAACCAATATCGCGCGCTTTGGCGGGCGCGGGCGCAACAGGCGCGGGCTTTGCCGCCGCGGGGGCCTGCGCGGGCGCAACATCCTTCACAGCCTCGTCCGGTTCACCCAGCATGGCGATGAGCGTGCCCGCCTGCACCGTTTCTCCTTCGGGAATCAAAAGCTGCAACACCGTGCCATCTATCGGAGAGGGCACTTCGGTATCAACTTTATCGGATGAGACTTCGAGCAGTGGATCGTAGCGCTTGATGGTGTCGCCCTCTTTGACCAGCCATTTGGTAATGGTGCCTTCGACGACAGATTCCCCGAGTTGGGGCATGATGACTTTTGTTGCCATTGTTTTTTCCTTGTATAAAATGAGATTTTCGTAACTGTTCACGGTCAACTGACAAAAGCACGACAGTCACTAAGACACGCTATGGGACCTTAGCGGCAAAAAGAGGACTGTGACCTGTCTGGTTACAAATTTTCAGCGATGCACAGCAGATCGACCGCAATGAATGGGGGTTATTGGATGGTGGCAATGGGCTCACCCACGGGGACGCGTGCGCCCGCGGGCTTGAGGATGTGCAGGATGCCTGCAGCGGGCGCCGGAATTTCGATGGTGACTTTCTCGGAACTCACTTCGGCCAAGGCTTGATATTGGCTGACAGGCGATTCATCCTGAATCAACCATTTTTTGATCATGCCATCAACCACTGTGCTGCCCATGCGGGGCATGATGACTTGGGTGGCCATGGATATTGCTCCTTGTCCAACGCTAGTAAGCGGCCAACTTGCGCATAGCTGTCGCGATTTTGTCGGGATTCAGCATGAAGGCATCCTGGATGGGATGACTGAAGGGGACTGCGGGCACGTCGGGCGGGGTGAGACGGGTGATAGGAGCATCGAGATATTCAAAGGCTTGCTCCCCAATGATAGCAGCAATCTCACTGCCAAGGCTAACGGTGGGGTTGTCCTCGTGCACAATCAGCACCTTGCCTGTCTTCTTCACCGATTCCAGGATGGCAACTTCATCCAACGGGCGCAGAGAACGCAAATCGATGACATCAGCGCTGATGCCCTCGGCAGTCAGCAAATCAGCCGCCTTCACGGCATCGTGCATGGCCAGGCCATAGCTGATGACAGTCAAATCATCACCCTCGCGGCGCATGGCAGCCTTACCAAAGGGCACGATGTAATCTTCTTCCGGCACTTCACCTTTAATAAGACGATACGTTTTCTTGTGTTCAAAGAAGATGACAGGATCTTCTACTTGCAACGAGGCCCGCAACATGCCCTTGATGTCGTAGGGCGTGGTTGGAGCCACCACGTAAAGACCGGGAATGTGCGCAAAAAAGGCTTCGACCGATTGCGAGTGATACAACCCGCCCGAGATGCCGCCACCATACGGAGCCCGAATAATCAGGGGCACAGTCCAGGTGCTGCGGGTGCGGTAGCGCATGCGCGCCGCCTCGCTGAGAATCTGGTTGAATGCGGGAAAGATGAAATCTGCGAATTGAATTTCGACAATGGGCTTGAAGTAGCCGGTGAGGGCCATGCCAATGCCGGTAGCCACAATCGAAAGCTCGGCCAGCGGTGTATCCATGACCCGTTTTTCGCCGAATTGCTGATGCAGGCCCATGGTGGCCCGAAAAACGCCACCGCGCGGGCCCACATCCTCGCCCGTGATGATGATGCGGGGATCCCGTTCCATTTCGATGCGCAAGGTTTCGCGCAGCGCTTCGATATTATTCATAATCGCCATAATCTAAACCTCCCATGACGGCAGCGGGCCGTAAACATGCGCGGTAAGCTCCGAAACATCGGGGAAGGGAGAGCTGATGGCTTCCTCCTCAGCTTTATCCACCTCTGAGACAGCCCAGCCCAAAATTTCGTGCTGGAGCGTTTCGTCGAGCAGGCCACGGTCAAAGAGTACTCGTTCGAATTGCAAAATCGGATCCCGCTTCTTCCAGTATTCGACTTCCTCGCGACTGCGATAGGTGCGATCGTCATCATCGGTGGAGTGGGGTGTTACTCGATAGGTTTTGGCCTCTACCAGGGTGGCGCCCTGGCCCGAGCGGGCCCGTTGCACAGCCTCGTACATCACATCGTAACAGGCCAGGATGTCGTTACCATCCACGACAACGCCTTCGATGCCATAGGCAATGGCGCGATCAGCCACATTTTTGATGGCCATCTCTTTTTCCATAGGAACTGAAATGGCGTATTGATTATTTTGCACAATGCAGATGAAGGGCAGTTTATGCACGCCCGCCCAGTTCAGCCCCTCGTGAAAATCGCCCTGGCTGGTAGAACCTTCGCCCAGGCACACGACTGTTATTTCATCGGTTCCCTTGAGTTTGCAGGCCAGTGCTGTGCCGGCAGCAATGGGCACTTGTGTGGCCACGGGGCTGGAAATACTGCCGATGCGCAAACTGGCATCAGAAAAATGGCCCGGCATTTGAATCCCATCACCACTGGGATCGCCAGCGCGTCCTAACATGCCTCGCAGATGATCCACAGGCTTCATACCCATAGCCAGCACAAAGGCCAAATCACGGTAATAGGGATAAAACCAATCGTAGCCCGGCCTCATGGTTGCCGCTGCGGCCACCTGAATCGCCTCATGGCCGATGCCAGAAATATGGAAAGGCGCGCGCCCCTGCCTGTTCATCACCCAACTGCGTTCATCCACCTTGCGCCCCAGCATCATGTTTTTATAGAGCTGTAGCAGTTGCTCATCTGTCAAGTTATCAGATGGGCGTGTTTTCTGAGATTTACGGGCATTTGTAGCCATAACACCTCCGGGAAATCTGTGGTTTTGGGCAAGCTCTTGTAGCCTAACGTCATTGTTGGGCCACAAGAATGAAATGCTGCTAACAATGCTATTATAGCACCTGGCGGGCCATCCTCCGAAACGGACACAGGCGTTTAAGTCGTTGATGATATGAAATTAGAAATAGACCTTGGAAAGGCTTACAACCACATTCGCATCACCACCCGAATTTCAGTGAATCTCCCATCGCTTCATTCTCCAAAGGCCACCAGAAACCATGTTCAGATCATATACACCGACATGCTGCGGTTCTACAATAACCTCAGGAATAGCTGTTCCATACACAAATTCAATACCCCAAACAACAAGGCCGCCCACAGCTCGATGGTTCGGGCGTGGGCGGCAAAAATAGACATACTGGGGCTTAAGTGTGAGCCGGTTCCAGATAGCGTTGGAATTTCGGGCCCAGCACATAAATGAGAAACATGATATAAAGCACTTGTAGAATCGGCTTGAAGGAGAGAGCAAAGACAGTCATGCTGCCAAACATAGTAGCAGCCAGAGCCAATGAGATTGCTTGTGAGCTGGCGGTGGCGCCCAAAATCAGAATCATGCCCCGAGCATAATCCAGCTTGAAAAGTTTGGCAGCCCAAACAGCCAGTGCCGTCTGCACCACATAATAAATGAACAGCCCGCTCGCGACCTGCAAGAAGACGATGGGATGTTGCACAACCTGCGGAGCCACCTTAGCCACCGAGAAGAAGATAATCAGCAAAATGCCCAGTGCCGAAACGCCCGAGAATGACTTTTTGAATGTCATAAAGTAAGGCATTCCTTTACGCCGAATAATCTCGCGCCGAGTGAAATATCCTAAAATCAGTGGCAACACGATGTAAACCAGCAAACTCATCATCAACTTGCGGCTGTCGATGGGAATCAGTGGCCCACCACTCAGTTTGACAATGGCCGGAGAAACAAAGGGAATCATCAGCAGCCCCACGACAGCAATCACCAGCGCATCCTCCACACTGGCATCAGCAATGCCGCTCCAGCCAATGAGCATGTTAGAGCAAGGAATGGCGCCCACCAGAATAATGCCCAGGGCCAACTCCGGGCTGTGGGCAAAAATTGTGCGCGAAAGCACAAAGGCTGTAAAAGAGGCCACTACAAAAGCGAAAAACAGCGTCAGGAAGATGAGTTTGTAGTTGCGGCCCGCCTTTTTGACCTTTTCTACCGCCATGCCGGTAAGCATGGGATACAGCATCAGAAAGACCGCCACAAAACTAATTGCTTTGATGTTGATCTTTTGCACATCGACCAAGAGGCCAAAAGCCAGGGCCAGGGCAAAATCGATGCCAACGTACAGATACAATTGTTTTTTGATGTTCAACAGCATTTGATTCATAACAACTCCTTGTGTAAATGTGTGTGTGCTCCATGATTATACACAAGCCGTCAAATGCACAACGATCTCCGATGTGGCATCAGTAACTGGCATCTGGCGATAAGGGATTCAGTGATTCAGCGCGACGCACTTACGTAGGTGATGCTATGAAAATTGGTAACTACTAACGTACTCGACTTCAATCACCACAAAGGCACTAAGACACTAAGAACACCAAGCATTTCAAAATTTTTTCGGCTCAAGAGCGGGGGCTCCCAGGGCGGATTCGCCATCCGCCCGGCCTATCACCCCCTGAAATCCAAAAGAGCCACTTTTTCTTTCTTTGTGCCTTTATGGCTTCGTGTCTTAGTGGTTGCTAGCGGGGTTACCTTAGTAGTAACCAAATTTCAAATGTACATTTCCTTAGCGCAGCGCCTGATACAACATCTCTTTCCAGCGTTGGGGATCAATCTCGAAGCAAACAGTAGCATTGGCTGGCT
>CAZMDD010000117.1:0-30137 GCA_964565065.1 uncultured Caldilineales bacterium
CAGCCCCCCAATAATAAGGATTTCCGCTCGGGTAATTTGTTGGCACGCCCAGATCGACCGCGCCAGCTTGTCCGATCTTATAAACATTGCCGTTGCTGGGGTGCATCCCATACATGTAATTGTCGACTGGGTTAAATCCCAGAGCGTTGAACTCAAAATTGAATGACAACAGCGTTTCCAAAGTCCAGGGGTCGGTCGTGGTGTGCACTTTCGAGAGTGCTATTGCACCTGGGGATCCCTGGATAATATACATGTTGCCATTGCAGCTCCAGGGGTCTCCCGGGGGACTCCCCTGTGCAATGACTGCGTTTCCACCGGAAACCGCTGTAACGATCGCGAGAATGAGCAGTATGTAAGCCGTAACGATGCTCTTGTGTTTCATAACTGGCCTCCTTTTTGTAGTGTGGGGAATGGTTGTTGCGTCTCCTGTCAATCCCCAATGCATGATTGAGAATTTAGGAGACAATCCTATACAGTACTGGACCAAGCTAACATGCGTTCAACCACAGAACGATGACAACGACAGATTACCCGGCTGAAACATCTTATTTTATCACCTCTACCTCCCTTTGCCAAATGGAACGCTGCGGTGGTAGTGTATCCCTTGCGGTTGAAATTATGAAAGAGGCTGGAGCCCGAGTAAAGTAGGTCGTCTCACTTCGGAGCCGGATTCGCCATCCGGCGGATTTTACCATGCCTGCCACAATTTTGAGACGCACCCTCAGGCAACGATTCTGTTGACAAAGCCAACGGTTGCTGACCGCGTTGGGCACGCGCCCACAAGTGGGGTGGCAGAAAGCTGCCGCGGGCGCCCGCGCAGCTTACTCAAAAGGCCCGCTGTTGGGGCGGGGCGATGCTGGCGCACTTTGCTCCGCACGGAAAAGCGCACGCAGCGCAGCAATGGCATCCGCTTCAGCCAGAGCCAGTACCACATCGCCCGGCTCCAGCACGTCATCGCCGTGCAGCAGACGGTGTCGGGCCCCATGAAAACGAGTGGTCAACAGCACATCTTCGGGCAAATCCAGCTCCTTCACTGGCGAACCCGCGGCCCGCGAGCCTGGCGCCACCCGCAATTCAATAAATTCAGTGCCGCTGCTACGACTGGCCCGCAACTGATGGGCACGCACCGACAAATCATCACGACGCAAAATCCCCCGCTGATAAGCCTTGGCAATATCGTTGCGACGCACCGCACCCAGCAATTGCTTGGGATTTTTACGATCTACCACCGGCATACGGCCCACATCGCGGGTGGCCATGCGATGCAAAGCCTCCCCAATCGATTCATCGGGATACGCCACCAGCAGCCCCCTCATCATCACATCGCCAATACGCAGCGCCCGACAATGCTCCTGATTCGCCAGACAACGCTCTAAATCTTGCAGCGTAATCACGCCCACCAGCTCATCCTGCGCATTCAGCACCATCACCCCATGATGATGTGTATCCAAAAAATAATTTTCCAGCGCCTCCATGGTATCCGTTTCATAAACTGTGGGAGGATTAGTGGTCATCACCTCGCTGACCAGCACGCCATCCAGAACATCCACATCCTTGCCAAAACGCAATTTAAGCCCGCGGCGGGCCAGCTTGAGCGTGTAAATAGATTCGGGGTGAATATGATTGGCCACCACCAGCGCCACAATGGTGGCTGCCATCAAAGGCAAGATGACCTTATAATCGTTGCTCATCTCAAAAGCGATGAGAATGGCGGTGAGTGGAGCCCGGGCCGCCCCCACAAAAACCGCGGCCATGCCCGCCAGCGCATAAGTTACAGGATTGATGTTCAGCGCAGGAAAGAGCATATCAGCACCAATGCCAAAAAAGCCGCCCAGCATGGCCCCCATGAACAGTGCGGGCGCAAACACGCCGCCCGAATTGCCCGAGCCCAGGGTCAAAGCGGTGGCCAACAACTTGAGGAAAAGCATCGAGATTAAGAAAACCCAGGGCAACGGGCCAATTAGCGCCTGCTCGATGGTATCAAATCCGGCCCCAAAGATGTGAGGGATATTGCGCACCAGTGGCAGTCCGGTGCGGGCCAGGATGGGATTGATGCCCAATTTGGCCAGAATAGGGGGATAGGCAAAACCGACAACCCCCAGCAACAGCGCACCAATGGCAGGACGCCCCCACAGCGGCATCTGCTTCCAATTGTCAAAAAGATCCTCCATCCGATACAGCACCTTGATGAAGCCCACCGCCATCAGGCCTGAAAGCAGGCCCAAAACCACATAAAAAAGAATCTCCACAGGTGATTTGAACGTGTACGCGGGCACGTGGAATGCGGGCTCCGAGCCCAAAAAAGCCTGACTCACCACCGCAGCCGTAACCGAGGCAATCACCACATTGCTCACCACACTAATGGCCAAATCACCCGCCAGCACTTCGATGGCAAAAGCCACACCAGCGATGGGTGCGTTGAACGTGGCGGCAATACCCGCGGCCGCACCACAGGCTACCAAATTGCTAATGCGCCGATCCGACATGCGGAACATCTGCCCCAGGGTAGAGCCGAAAGTTGAGCCCACCTGCACAATGGGCCCCTCACGCCCGGCAGAGCCCCCGGTGCCAATACACACCGACGAAGCTGCAATTTTGGCCACAGCTACCCGCGGGCGGATGCGTCCACCATTGAGCACCAAGGCCTGCATCACCTCGGGCACGCCATGCCCCTTGGCCTCGCTGGCAAAAAAGGCAATAATCGGGCCACTGATGAGACTACCGATAAGGGGGATGAAAATCAGCCACCAACGCCCCAAGTTGGGCAACAATTCCGGCAAATCACCAAACGAAAAATCATTAATCCATTCGATTAAATCGATGAACAGCACTGCGGCAAAGCCAGTGACCAAGCCGATGAGAATAGCCAGGATGAGGAGAATGGTGGTTTCAGAGGGGTGCAGCGCATCCAGCAGCCGTGAAAGTTCACGTGACCACTTGCGCATGGCCCGGGGATAAAAAGTTTGAGTACGCAATGAAAACACTCCGCAAAAAGATGAAGGGGGCCATTTTGGTCTCCTGAATGATTATAGGATAGGCAGCGGGCGGAAAGCTAATCGTTCATTTTGCATGACCCCGGCGGGTCGCCAAACTCGTAATCGGCGGGCGCACCGCAAAAGCCCCGGCCCTCCCCCGCCCGCTCATTTTCCATCGCTCGCAGGGGAGGGAGCCATCCGCGGGCGGCGTTTCGTAGTCAATCGCCAGCGCCTCCGTCAAAAAAACGTGTCCAGGCGAGTCTGCGACTCGGCGGGTTGACCGCCAGAACATCATGCGCCCGCGTGTACGCCCAGCCGCCCATCGTCGCCCCCTCCCCGGCCCTCCCCCGCCCGCTCATGCACGTTCGCCCGCGGGGGAGGGAGCTATCCGCGGGCGGCGTTTCGTAGTCAATCGCCAGCTCCTCCCACCGTGAGGCCCCAGCCGAAACGGGGGGAGGCCGGGAGGGGGGCAAAGGCACCCGCGCCACCGCCATCAACCGCCATCAACCGCCATCAATCTCCAAATCCAACACAAAAGCCCCGCCTTCCCGCGGCCCGCGCGGCTGAGCCGTCCCCCGTCCCCGGTCTTCCGTCCCTATCCGCGGTAAATCGCCAGCTCCTCCGTCAAAAAAGGTGTCCCGGCGAGTCTGCGACTCGGCGGGTTGACCGCCCGCCCCGCACATCATGCGCCCGTGTCTCCGCCCGCGCCGGGCGCCCAACCTCCAAACCTTGAACCCCAAACCGTGAACTGTGAGCCGTCCCCGGTCTTCCATCCCAATGCAAAGCCCCGTCGGGGCTGCTCGGGCTACCGGGCAGCCGCCCATCGTTACCCCCTCCCCGGCCCTCCCCCGCCCGCTCATGCTCGTTCGCTCGCGGGGGAGGGAGCCATCCGCGGGCAGCGCTTCGCAGTCAATCGCCAGCTCCTCCCACCGTGAGGCCCCAGCCGAAACGGGGGGAGGCCGGGAGGGGGGCAAAAGCGCCCGCTCGACCGCCATCAACCGCCACCGAATCTCCAAATCCAACACAAAAGCCCCGCCTTTCCGCGGCCCGCGCGGTTGACCCGTCCCCCGTCCCCGGTCTTCCGTCCCAATGCAAAGCCCCGCCTTTCCGCGGCTCGCGCGGCTATCGCAGCCACCGCCCACTCACTTTCAGTGCTACCCCTCTCGCTGGTAGTAGCCCAGCATGGCCCGGGCGCCCAGCCAGCGGAAGGGCTCCGGTGGAATTTTGGGTAGCGGGTAATCGACGAACGAGGCATAGCGCCACAAGGTCATCGATTTTTTTTGGTAAATGTGGGCGATGATTTTGCCAAACAAAAAGGCCAGATTTACGCCATGCCCGTTGTAGGCCAGCGCATAGAGAATGTTGCCATGCTCTCCCGTAACGCCCACCGCTGGATGCTCATCCCAACTGACGCCCAGCACGCCATTCCACACCCCCTCGATGCGCACATCGGCCAGCGCCGGGAAGACGCGCTCCAACTCCCGGGCCATCGCCTGTTCGATTTTTGACAGGTTGCCCCGAAATTCGAGGCCGTTGTTGAAGAAATACTGGGCATGGCCGCCTCCCAGCACAAGGCGGCGGTCTGGAGTAAGAACGAAGTGATAGAGCAGGGTGCGGGAATCATAAAATGGCAAGGCGCTTTTCCAGCCCACAGCCGTCATCTGTGCGTCGCTAAGAGGGGCTGTGACCAGGCATTGGGTGTGTACCGGCATAAGCTGCTGCCGAAAAAATCCCAATTTGGAGGTGTAGGCATTGGTGGCCAGCACCAGGGTCGGGGTTTGCACCAAGTGTCGGGCCCGCCCCACCTCTAAGCGTACTTTTTTGCCAGGATGCACCGCCAGCACCGGGCTGTTTTCGTAAATGCTGACACCCGCTGCTTCAGCCATCTGCTTCATGGCCCGAATCAGTTTCATGGGATGCACGCTGCCGCCGTTGGGGTCATAGACCGCACCATGATAAACATCCGTTCCCAACTTTGCAGCGGTTTCCTTGGCATCCAACAGTTGCAGAGGCAGGCCCATTTTCTCGGTTTGGGCCACGTAGTTTTCGTAGTAGGGGATATCTTCAGGCCAGGTGAAGACGTTGAGATAACCCTTCAGTCGCAGATCGCAATCCATGCCTGACTCCGCTACGAATTTGGCCAGCGCCTCCATGCTGCCCACTGTCAGATTGTAAGTCCAGCGGTGAGTGGCGTCGTCGTAATCAATTTGCATGGATTCATCAGGGGTCTGCGGCAGCACCATGCCTCCGTTGCGCCCGGACGCACCATGACCCACGCCCCGGGCCTCGAACAGGGCAATGCGCAGCTCTGGTGCGGCCTGTGCCAGATGCCATGCGGCTGAAAGGCCGGTGAAACCACCGCCAATGATGGCCACATCTACCTGCAAAGCTTGTGCCAGGGCAGGATTGCGTGCAGGTTGTTCCCGGGCCCAGTAGCTATCCAACGAGTCGAAGTGCATCGATTCCCCCAGGAGCGCGGGCCCCACTGTTGCACCTGCCGCGGCCCCACCCGCGGCCAGTGCCGATAATTTGAGAAAGTCGCGTCGCGAAAGATGAGGTTTCAAAAGGAATTCCTCTGGTGTCACGGATGATTTGGGGTAGCAAAGCAGGCGTCCATGTGCAGTGCTGTGTCGTTCTGCTTCGTGCCGTGGTGTCTTTGTGGCTTGGTGGTTCTTTTGGGATAGCGGTGAACTGCCACATTCTTATCGGAGTTAGGGTAGAATAAGTTTTTGTCCTGTCTGGATGGTGGTGGGATCGGTGATGCCGTTCTTGACCGCCAAGTCATGCAAATTCACATTCATGCGCTGGGCAATATCAAACAGCGTGTCACCTGGTTGCACGATGTAGATGGTGGTGTTTTGAGATGATGAGAGCACTAGCACAGGTGTGGGCACGAGGGGGGGCGTGGTTGTGGCCGCGGGCGTGGGCGTAGCCGCGGGTGCGTAAGGCGTGAGCGCGACCGGCTCGGGCGCGGGCAGGGATGTGGGCGCGGGCAGAGTGACATGGGGCGTCAGCCGGGGTAAGCGCTCTTGTACCAGCAAAAGTTCCGACGGAATTTCCGGTTTTGTGGAGGAGTTGGACACATCGTTGTTTTTACATGCGCCCAAGCTCATGGCCAAAAGCAGCAATGCTGCCAAAAGGATGAGGGGGTGTCGGGAAGTCATGGGAATTTATCGGAAGAAGGCGTTGGCGTGGAAAACGGGGCTAAGCTTCTGTTGCGGACATCAAGGTGCCTGTGAGCAGCAGCGTTTGCGTGTGCCAAGTGACGATTTGTCCGCTGAGCTGCCGTCGATAACGCTTTTCGATGGTGATGAGTTCAGCCTCGCTGAGCTGCGTAGCCAAGTGCTGGCGATAGCTGGGACGCCCCGGGCCCGCGGGGGCAAACCATCGCGCTAGCAGGGTTGGGGTGATGCGCATTTTTGTCTCTGCTTTTTGGATGTCGGCCCGAGCCTGCAAATGGGCCTGGGCAAAATAATCCAGTAGCGTGTCAACATCCCAATCGAGCATGGGGTCTTGCGTATTTTGATAGATGGCCTCTTCTGCTGCTTTCAGGCGTTGCACCAGGTCATCGGGCAGGCCCGTGAGCGATACCAATCGATACAAACGCTGGGTAAAGCGGGGCAGGGTTTCAGCCAGAATGACGCGTCCGGTGGGGGCCAGTACCGCGGCCAGGGAGGCAATGATTCGTTGTTTATCTCCCCGGGCCAAAGCGTTGCGCCCGAGGATGCGATCGAACCGTACATCAAAATGGTGCGCGGTCACATCCCCCGCCAAGATGACGGGACGGCGCAGGGCGGGTAGTCGTTGGGCCATTTGCGTCAGGGCATCCAGCTCCTTTTGGGTGCGAACCAGTGCATAAACGCCCCCTTCCGGGGTCTGACGCACCCCTTCCCAGGTGAGCAAACCGCTACCGGCGTTCAAATCCAGCAGCAGATGATGCCGTTGAATGTGGGCCCGGGCCATGATGTTTTCTCGCAGCGAGGCCAGGTGTTGCCCCATGTTTGAGAGCGTGCGCTGCAACCATTGCTGGCTGGCCGCGTCCACCTGGCTGCCACTAAAGGTGAGAATTTCGGGGGGGGCGCCCGCGTCCTCCTCCAGCATGGCGGCCAGTTGAGCTTCGCGGCGGCGGGCCACTTGTTGGGCAATGGCCGCTTCGTAGCCGATGTTGCCCGGCTGATAAAAAAGTTTGCCTTGCAGCGCATCTGGCAGGTATTGCTGCGCCACCCAGTGGTCGCGGTAGGCGTGCGGATAAAGGTAACCCGCACCATGCCCGAAGCCTTTTTTATCGCGGCTGCCATCTTTGAGATGATTGGGCACAGCACCTTCGGGCTCTTGCTCGACGGTGTGCAGCGCATCGAAAAACGCGAAAAGTGAGTTGGATTTGGGTGCAGTGGCCAGATAAAGACAGGCCTGGGCCAGCGGATAGCGTCCTTCGGGCAGACCCACGTACTCAAATGCGCGAGCGCAGGCTGTAACCACCTGCACCGCCTGAGGGTCTGCCAGGCCCACATCCTCCGAAGCAAAGATGAGCATGCGCCGAAAGAGAAAACGTGGCGATTCGCCCGCATAGACCATTTTGGCCAACCAGTAAAGCGCTGCATCGGGGTCGGAGCCGCGTAGCGATTTGATGAAGGCGCTGATGGTGTCGAAATGGGCATCGCCCTCTTTGTCGTAAAGCACGGCCCGGCGTTGAATGCTCTCTTCGGCTACGGCTAAATCGATGTGAATCTTGCCGTCGGCTGCGGGTAGGGTGGTTTCTACCGCCAGTTCCAGAGCATTGAGCAGGGCGCGGGCATCACCATTGGCTACATTGACCAGATGCTCCAGAGCGTCATCAGCCATTTGCACCTGTTTTTGGCCGAGCCCGCGCTGAGGGTCTGCCAAAGCCATTGCTGCAATTTGGCGTAAATCATGAGCCTCCAGCGGGCGCAGTTGAAAGATGCGAGAGCGGGAAACCAGCGCTTTGTTGACCTCGAAATAGGGGTTTTCGGTGGTGGCCCCAATGAGGATGATAATGCCGTTTTCGACATGGGGCAGCAGCGCATCCTGTTGTGCTTTGTTAAAACGATGCACTTCATCGACGAAAAGGATGGTTTTTTGGCCATATTGTCCGCGGCGTTCCTCAGCCGTGGCAATGGCTTCGCGAATGTTTTTTACGCCGGCCAACACCGCGTTGATGGCGATAAAATGGGCTTGGGTGGTGTTGGCGATGATGCGGGCCAGGGTGGTTTTGCCTGTTCCCGGCGGCCCGTAGAAGATGAGCGAGGAGAGTTGGTCGGCCTGAATGGCGCGGCGCAACAGCCGCCCGGGGCCGATGATGTGGGCCTGGCCCACGAATTCATCCAGGGTGCGGGGACGCATACGCGCGGCCAGTGGCTGTTCGGTGGCCATAAGCTCCTGCCGGCGCAAATCAAAAAGGGTACTCATGGCGCTATTGTAGCACAAAAGCAACGCAAGTGGGATGATTCTCCGGCAAAAGCTGTGGTTTTGAGAGGAAAGCTGCACTGGCATTTTTGACAAATTACATCATTCATCGTTACAATTCGCCACAGTCGCGGCCAAAATTCGTGTTGGCGGTTTTTGACGCGGCTATTGCGATTTGACAACGATGTCACATCTTCGATTCCAGATAAAAAAGAGGAGTTATTCAATGAAAAATGAGCGTTTAAGAACTCTCATCAAGTTTCTGATTCCGGTCTTAACCCTTTTGGCTGTTTTTGTGTTGGTTCCCACCAAGGCTTTTGCCGCTAATTTTGCCGATTCAGCCCCGCGGGAGTCGATTCCGTGGATTTGGTGGATGGGGCCTGTGGGTTCGATTATTGCCCTGGGTTTTGCTTGGTATTTTTATAAATCAGTCATGTCTCATAGCGAAGGGACTGATGAGATGATTGAAATTGCCCAGGCTGTACGAGATGGTGCTATGGCTTATCTGGCGCGACAATACAAAGTTGTTGCCATTGCCTTTGTTGCCTTATTTGTCATCTTCCTTTTCCTGGCTTATGTTTTGCACGTGCAGAACACTGTCGTGCCCTTTGCTTTCCTCACCGGCGGCTTCTTTTCCGGTTTGTGCGGTTTCTTTGGCATGAAAACTGCCACCAATGCTTCGGCTCGCACAGCGCATGCTGCCCGCACCGGGCTGAACGATGCCCTGGTTATCGCTTTTCGGGCAGGCGCGGTGATGGGCCTGGTCGTGGTTGGCTTTGCCCTGCTGGATATTTCTATCTGGTTCCTTGCACTTTATTATTTGTTCCCCAGCACGTTCTTTGGCGCAGGCAGCCCTCTGCCACAGATTACCGTTATCATGCTCAGCTTTGGTATGGGCGCTTCGACACAGGCGCTTTTCGCCCGTGTCGGTGGCGGCATTTATACCAAGGCTGCTGATGTTGGCGCCGACCTGGTAGGCAAGGTCGAGGCTGGCATCCCCGAAGATGATCCCCGCAATCCTGCCACCATTGCCGACAATGTGGGCGACAACGTGGGCGATGTTGCGGGCATGGGGGCCGACTTGTATGAATCTTATGCCGGTTCGATTTTGGCAACGGCGGCATTGGGCGTGGCCGCGGTGAGTGTTGCGGGCCCCAAATTCCTGGGCGATGTTTCTCTCATCCAAATGCAGTTGCGCTATTTGACCGCTCCTCTGGCCCTGGCCGGGATGGGCGTTTTGCTCTCGATTTTGGGCATCTTTATGGTGCGCACCCGCGAAGGCGCCAGCATGTCGGAATTGATGGGCGCTTTGGGCAAGGGTGTGAACATCAGCTCTGCCGGAATTATTGTGCTTTCGTTGCTGGTGGTCTGGATTCTCAAGCTACCCAATTGGTGGCAAGTTTGGATTGCGATTATCACGGGCCTGATTGTAGGCATCATCATTGGCAAGGCCACTGAGTACTACACCTCGCAGGCTTATAAACCTACCAAGGGGATTGCTTCGGCCGCAACCACGGGCCCGGCCACTGTCATCATCGAAGGGTTGGCCGTGGGGATGAATTCTACCATGATTCCGGTGCTTTCCATTGCTGTGGGCATTTTCATCAGCTTTTATGTGGTGGGCGGTGCCACCAACACGCTCATGGGGCTCTTTGGCGTGGGGATTGCTGCTGTTGGCATGCTCTCGACACTGGGCATTACCCTGGCTACCGACGCCTACGGCCCCATTGCCGACAATGCAGGTGGCAACGCCGAAATGGCGCATCTCCCCCCCGAAGTTCGCCAACGCACCGATCAACTGGATTCGTTGGGCAACACCACCGCAGCCACCGGCAAAGGCTTTGCCATCGGTTCTGCAGCTCTGACCGCACTGGCTTTGCTGGCTGCCTATCTGGAAGAGATTCGCTATGGCCTTGAGCATCTGGCGCATATCTCGCAGGTAGAGATTGCCGGGCGCACCGTGCAGGTCGTTGAGATGAGCATGAAAGATTTCATGGCTTATTTTGATGTTACCCTGCTGAACCCTGCTGTGCTGATTGGCATTTTTGTGGGAGCTGTCACAGCCTTCTTCTTTGCTGCTCTGACCATGGAAGCGGTCGGGCGTGCTGCCGGTGGCATGGTGGATGAAGTCCGCCGCCAGTTCCGCGAGATTCCCGGCATTTTGGAAGGTGAAACCAAGCCTGATTATGCTCGTTGTGTTGAGATTAGCACTGAGGCAGCGCAGAAAGAGATGGTGATGCCCGCCTTGCTGGGAATCATCGTGCCGTTGATTGTGGGCGTGCTGTTGGGCGTAGCTGGCGTGTTGGGCCTGCTCATCGGTGGTCTGACTGCTGGTTTTGCACTGGCGATTATGATGGCCAATGCCGGTGGCGCCTGGGACAACGCCAAAAAGTATGTAGAAGAGGGCGCTCATGGCGGCAAAGGCTCAGATTCGCACAAGGCCACTGTAGTGGGCGATACCGTGGGAGATCCCTTCAAGGATACCTCGGGCCCGTCACTGAACATCCTCATCAAACTGATGTCCATGGTCTCGGTGGTCTTTGCGGGCCTGGTGGCCTCGCTCTACGGCGGATTCGGCTTGATTGGTATGTTCTTGCATTAACACCACAAAGGCACAAAGACACTAAGAACACCAAGAATTTCAAAACTTTTTCTTTTCTTGTACCTTGGTGGCTTCGTGGTTTCTAGCCGGGCTACCTTAGTAGTAGCGAAAAATCTGCAAAATCTGTGCCATCTGTGGTTGCCATGGCGACGAATCCATCTTCGCCGTTCGCCGAGATGCACTGCCCTTTTCTCAAGTTTCAAAGGTGCATCTACTTAGCACATTGACTCTTGCTTAATGCAACTAATTCTCAAGGCCCCGGAGCAAACACTCCGGGGTCTTTGCTATGGGTCAGGTTTTAGATACCCTTCGGTTTTCAATAACTTCATAAAATGGAGCTGAGCCGCTGAGGCGGGCTGCATGACATTTTCCGCCATCCAGATGGTGTGTTTCATGGGCATATCAACAATGGGAATAATTTGGATATTGCCCAGGCGGATGCAGCGTTTGGCGGCCAACTCGGGCACAAAACCCACCCCAATCCCCTCCTCCACCGCCAGGATGATAGCTTCGGAGTTACCTACGGTAATCACCGTTTGCAATTCATCGACACTGATGTCGTGCCGGGCCAGCGCTGTTTTCATGGCCTGATACGTGCCCGAGCCCTCTTCGCGCAGGATGAGCCGTTCTTGCAGCAACTCCCGCGGCTGAATGGCCTCAACCTGGCACCATGGGTGTTGCCGGGGCGCAATAAGCACAACTCGATCCTGAATGAAGCGGCGGTGACGAATGTCCCGGTGCGGAGTAGGAATGCTGGTAAAAGCAAGATGCACCTTGTTGGCAGCCAACAAATCCAGCACGCGCCGCCTGGAACCCACGCGCACAGTGGCATTGACACCGGGAAATTGTTCGCAAAATCGGGCCATCAAAGGGGGAAGAAGATATTTACCGGTGGTGGTAGAGCAGCCAATCTCTAAATGCCCAATAACTTCATCCCGCAGCGAGTGCATCATTTCTTCGGTGCGTTTGCAGCGGCGGATTAAATCTTTGGCCATGGGCAATAAATACGCGCCCGCTTCGCTGAGCAGCACCCGCCGCCCCTGTCTTTCGAAAAGTTTGATAGCCAGTTGTTTTTCCAATGAGCGAATGCGCTGAGTGATGGCGGGCTGACTAAGATGAAGCTCGTGGGCGGCAGCAGAGAAATTTTCTAATTCTGCTGCAACAATAAAAACTTGCAAATCGTGCCAATCAAGCATGAAAAATCTCCTCTTTGGGTAAAGGTAGCATCGGCGTATGCACGAGACCGGGGTTGTGTCATATTTTTCATCTTACACACGCCATATAAGTTTCTATGAACTATTTTAATAATAACTGTCTATTAGTAACAATGACATAGATCATATCTTAATAATAACATTATCTTATAAACTTAGGGTGTAACCGCCGCAGTCCGTTATTGCCTTATCTCCACCACTCATTCACACAAAGAGGAAGATGCTCAATGAAGAATCAAAAAATCCTACTGCTTCTTCTTGCTGCCTTGCTGATTCTGCTGCTGGCCGGTTGTAGCAGCACGATGACAGCAGCGCCGCAATCACAGGAGGCACCACCCACCAAGGTCGCGGCCTCCACCGCAGACCACACACAATTTGACGAACTCAAAAAAGTATTCAAAACAGCGCCCGAAGTCACGAAAGCCTGCCTGGAATGTCACACCGAAGCCTCGAAACAAGTCATGGACGATATCCACTGGACGTGGAATTACCATGACGAGGAATCGGGTGAGGTGTGGGGCAAGAAGGGCGTTATCAACAATTTCTGAATCAGCACCGTTAGCAACGAGGCTCGTTGCACCAGTTGTCACACAGGATACGGTTGGAAAGACCAGAATTTTGATTTCAGTAAAGAAGAAAATGTCGATTGTCTGGCGTGCCATGACACAACAGGCAAATACAAAAAATTCCCCGCGGGTGCGGGGCATCCTGCCTATGTAGAAAAGGAGTTTCCGCCGAAGAGTGGGAAAATTTGGAAACCTATCGACTTGGGAGAGGTGGCGCAAAATGTAGGTGAGGCTAAGCGTAACAATTGCGGGGCCTGTCACTTTAATGGTGGCGGCGGCAATGGTGTCAAGCATGGCGATCTGGACACCTCTTTGATTGATCCGCCCAAATCTTTGGATGTGCACATGTCCAAGGAGGGCGAGAATATGGACTGCGCAGATTGCCACAAGACTGAAGGGCACAACACGGCTGGCAGTCGTTATGATATGATTGCCAAAGATACGCATGGCAAAGATTTACCCAAGAGCGATGGTGAGCCCACCTCCTGCGAATCGTGCCATGGTTTGGCCCCCCACGAAAAGGCCAAGCTAAACGATCATGTGGATCGCGTAGCTTGCCAGACCTGCCACATCCCCACCTTTGCCCGTGGCGGCAATCCCACACTGGTTTGGTGGGATTGGTCACTGGCTGGTGACAAGAAACGTGGCGTTGAGGAGGATGCGTTTGGCAAGCACAGCTACGACTTCAAGAAGGGAGAGATGACCTGGGCCAAGGATATTGTTCCTACTTATAAATGGTTCAATGGTCAGACCGATTATGTTCATATCGGTGAGCAGGTTGAAACAGATGGCAAGGTTATTCTTAACGCCCTGGGTGGCAGCCCCGATGATCCCAATGCCCGCATCTATCCTTTTAAGGTTGTAAATGGCAAGCAAGGATATGATCCCGAAACCAAACAGCTTCTTGTGCCTCATCTCTTCCCTTCGAACAAGGAAGACAAGACAGCTTACTGGAAGGGATATGATTGGGATGCTGCATTCAAGGCAGGCATGGACGCGGTGAATCAGCCCTTTAGTGGTCAATATGAATGGGTCGATACCGAGATGTACTGGCCTATTACGCACATGGTGGCCCCGGGCGACGAGGCGCTGCAATGTGGCGATTGTCATTCACCCAATGGACGTATGACGCAGGTTGCAGGTGTGTATGTGCCCGGACAGGATCGCTTCCCCTGGGTGGATACGCTGGGCTGGCTTTTGGCAGGCCTGTCGTTGCTGGGCGTTATCATCCATGCCTTCCTCCGGTATCGCTCCAGCAAGCAGCATGGCGCTTAAACTCCCAATCCAGACTCCACGATTTTAGAGGATAATTCATTATGAAAAAAATTCGCCTTTACTCCGGTTTTGAACGGTTCTGGCATTGGGCGCAAGCCCTCATCATCATCGCACTGGCATTTACCGGCTTTTGTGTGCATGGAACCTATCGTATCAACCCCTTTGAGCAGGCTTATCAGCTCCACCGCACTTTGGGTTTTGTTTTGGTGGGCTTGTTCATCTTTGCTATCTTCTGGCATCTCACCACGGGCCAGTGGAAGCAGTATTTGCCTCACCGTCAAAAGATATCCCGGCAGATTCGTTATTACACGTGGGGCATGTTTCGGAATGAGCCGCATCCTTACAAGAAGAGCGAGCTTTCCAAGCTGAATCCCTTGCAGCGCATTACCTATTTGGGATTCCTGGTACTCATCTTCCCGGTGCTGGCAACCACAGGGCTGATGACCATTTACTATGATCAAGTTAAGCTTTGGTTCCCGATAAAACTGGAAACGCTGGCCCTAATTCATACCATCGGCGCATTTCTGCTGGTGACGTTTTTCATCGTGCATGTTTACATGACAACCACAGGGCATACAGTTTTTTCGAACATCATGGCGATGATTACCGGCTCGGAGGAAATTCCAACAGAGGATGATCCCGTTGTTGTCTGATAACGTTTTGGATGTTTGATGCCCCATAAAAAGACCGGCTGACACGGATGCAGCCGGTCTTTTGTGGCATTGACTACCGTCGATTATGCCATGGATTGTTGCACTTGCTGCGCCAGGGTTGCGCCTGCTTTCAGCAAGGCCCGCACCGCGCCCATGCTGTGGGCCTCGGCATAAACCCGTAGTACCGGCTCTGTGCCCGAAGGACGAATCAGTAGCCAGCTATTATCGGCCAACAGATATTTGACACCATCGCGGGTATTGATGTGAATCACCTGCGCATCAGCCAGACGCACAGGCGCGTTGGCGGTTAGTTTTGCCACCATTTCCTTTTTATCAAAGGGTTTTGTTTTGTAATCGTTGCGGGCATAAGAAAAATATCCGACTCGGGCCATAATTTGGTCAATCAGGGCATTGACATCACCCCCCTGCTGGGCCACCAGCTCAGCCAGCAGCAAGCCCATGAGTACGCCATCACCCTCAGGAATATGGCCGCTAATGGAAATACCACCTGATTCTTCACCACCGATGAGTACATCGTGGCTGAGCATAAGCTCGGAGATATAATTGAAGCCCACGGGCGTTTCGATGACTTCCAGTTGCTGCTCCTGGGCCAAGCGATTGAGCATTTGCGTGGTACTCACCGTTTTGACCACAACGCCCCGCTGGCCCCGCTGCAAAAGATAATCCAGTGTTAGGGCCATGATTTGGTGAGGATTCACAAACTCGCCTCCCGGGCCCATGGCCCCAATACGATCCGCGTCGCCATCTGTGGCCAGGCCCAACACAACCTCACCCTGCTGCAACATCTGCTGCAAAGGCTGCAAATGCTTGCCAATGGGTTCGGGATGCAGCCCGCCAAATCCGGGATTCATCTCATGGTGCAAAAGTAGTGGCTCAGCGCCTGCTTCACGCAGCAAACGGTCGGTATACCCAATGCCCGCGCCATACATGGCATCGATGCCAATGCGTAGCCCCGAAGCTGCAATCGCATCCAAATCCACCAAGGTGCGCACATGCCGGGCGTAATCGGGATAAGGATCAAAAAAGGTGACAAGTCCCTGGGCAACACCCTCCCGCAGCGGCATCACCCGCGGCACGCGATTTTGCTGCCGATTGGCCTGTAATTGTATCTCAATCGCTTTGCTGGCCTCGGGGCTGGCAGAACCACCATAAGCCGCTTTGAGCTTGAGCCCATTGTACCGAGGCGGGTTATGACTGGCCGTAATCATCACGCCACCAGCAGCCCGATGCTTGACTATGGCATACGAAACCGCGGGCGTGGCTGCAAAACGCTCTGTTATCAGCACACGAATGCCATTGCCAGCCAGCACGCGCGCCACCGTTTTAGCATAACGGTCCGATAAAAAGCGCGTATCATAGCCCACCACAAAAAGCACATCCGGGCCCGATTGCTGCATGTTGGCAATATCGGCAATCGCTTGTGCCACCCATCTGACATTTTCAAAGGTAAAATCATCACTGATGATTGCTCGCCAACCATCTGTACCAAAATGAATACTCATTTGCATTAAAGCTCCATCACACGAATTGAAAAATCTGGCAACGCTGCACAGGTCGGGCTTGCGCCACAGTTGCCAAATGTATCACAAATCGCTTCAATAAGTCAATACAGTTTGACACCCAGACACGATGCTGCTAAAATAGGCTTGCACTCAGGTAACGGTACAGAGCACCTGCATCGTTACCAACTTAATACCGATAAACTGTAGCATTCCCGGCCTCCACCGGGAACAGGGTAAGTCCGGTGCAAATCCGGCGCTGTCCCGCAACTGTCAGGGCTCAGGCCCAAGCCAGAAAACCTGCGCTACAACATCATCGGAAGCCTGCGCGGATAGGCCCCGGTCTGTATTTCCCAAATGCGAGGCCTTGTCCCACTCGGACAAGGTTTTTTATTTGTGGGGAACGCGCATGACAACCATCTTTCATCTCACTCAAAGGAGTCCTCATGCGTAAACGTTATCTCATCCTCATCACAGTTGTTTTGACCTTGCTGGTCATCAGTACCGCAGCTTTTGCTCAGGGAGGCGACAAGCACGTGGCTGTGGTCATCCAATTCCCCGATCACGTTCACAGTGAAATCGTTACCGTGCCCCAAGCTGCTACGGCTGCCGATGTTCTGGCGGCTCTCAGTTTGCCCGTGGTAATGTCTGATACCAACTGGGGCAAAGCGCTGTGCAAGATTGGTGATGTAGGTATGCCCGCAGACAACTGTTTTGGCGATCCGGATGGCCAATCATGGGCCTATTTCCATCTTAATGCCACCAACGATGGCTGGGACAGCTCGCAGGTGGGCATTAGCGGCTACACTCCCGCAGATCAAGCCGTGGAGGGTTTTGCCTGGACAAAGTATGATGCCAACTGGCAACCTACTGTCAAACCTCCGGTTAAAACCTACGCCGATGTCGAGGCAGAAAACACACCTCCCCCAGCCGAAATCCCCGAGCCCACCACCATTTTACTGCTGGGCAGCGGCCTATTGGGCATGGCGGGCTATGTGCGTCGCCGTAAATCGGCAGCCTGATCTTTACACACTCCGGCCCCTCCAGTTTGTTCGGAGGGGCTTTTTTTGTCTATGCGCCCGAAACTTCTCCTGCTGCTCGTACTGTTGCTGCTGGCCCTGGGCTGGCAGCCTGGCCGCGCCCAGGAGCCAAGCCATGCCGGACTGGTGGTGCAATTTGGCGATGGCTCGGTGGTTACTGCCTGCGTGCAGTTCAGCAGCGACGATATCAGCGGAGCGGAATTCCTACATCTTTCGGGCCTGAACGTTATCACGGACCCTCAAAGCAGCTATGGCGAAATCGTTTGCAAAATCGAGGCCGGCCCCCACAGCGATGGTTGCGACTTCCCACAAGATGAGTGCTTTTGTCAGTGCCAGGGCGCAGTTTGCACTTACTGGACTTATTTTCATCTTCGGGACAATGTCTGGCAATACTCCAATCTCGGAGCCTCCAACTATCGGGTAAAGGATGGTGATGTGGAGGGTTGGATTTGGGGAGCTGGTTCTCCCGGCAGTTCCGAGGTGCAGCCTCCGCTCATTCCCTTAGAGCAGATTTGTATTCAGCCCACAGCCACACCCCTTCCTGCGGCCACGGCTACCCCCACCACGGCCACAACACCTGCGTCCACGCATACACCTTCATCCACCCCTACCCGCACTCCCACCCCCACGCTTACGCCTACAGCCACGCCAACGCCCACCCGCACACCTACGCGCGCGGCCACGCCCACCCTCCGCCCGGGCGTAACGCCTGCGCCCACCCGCACACCCGAGCCCACCGCCACCCCGCGCCCCCCCATCATCATCGACTTGATGTTAGCCCCCGAGGTCATGGCGCCGGGGCAGTGCGCCACCTTGCAATGGGAAATTAGCAACGGGGATGAAGCCTGGCTGGATGATGGCTCGGGCGAGCAACGCGTGCCCCTGGCCTCGCAGCGAGAAGTCTGCCCCGAAAGGGACACCACCTACACGCTGCGGAGCGCTCAGGGACAGACTCAGCAAAAAGCTGTGGCACAGCTTCAAATCGTGGCGCCCAGCCCCACACCCGCACCATTGCCCACAGCCACACCACGCCCGCCCCAAATGCCCCAGGCCACAGCCACAGCCACACCCGCCCCCAACTTCCAACCGATTCAGCGCCTGACACCAGTGCCCGCATCCCATGCTACAGCATCGGGCCACACGCGCACCTGGCTCAGCTTTGCCCTCATCATGCTGGGATTGCTGGCCGCGGGCCTGTGGTTGCTACGCCGCTAACACCATGCAACCCTCCTTTCATCCTTACACCTGGACTTTGTGGCTGGTCGCGGGCATGAGCATGGTGCTGCTCACCCGAAATCCTCTGTACTTGCTAATCTTGCTGGTAGCCGCGGGCCTGCTTTACGCAGTGTTACTGCAAGAGGCTGCTCAACATGGAAACAGCGCTGCCAGCCAGCAACCCCTGGCCTGGCGCGTTATCGTGCGGCTGGCCCTCTTCTTGTGGGGATTCACCATCCTTTTCAATGCCCTGACTGTGCATGTGGGCCCGCACATCCTGTTTACCCTGCCGCGGTGGCCGGTCATTGGTGGCCCCATCACCCTGGAAGCCCTGGTTTACGGCTTTGTAACAGGCCTGAACTTTGTAAGCCTGATTTTACTCTTCGCCATCTACAACAGCGTACTGGGCCCGCACGACATCCTGCGCATGATTCCCGGATTTGCCTACCAAACGGGCGTAGCCATCTCCATTGCCATCTCATTTGTGCCGCAAACAGTGGTAGCCTGGAGCGAGATTCGAGAAGCACAACGCCTGCGCGGGCATCGGGTAAAGGGATGGCGCGACACACTGCCCCTGTTCATCTCGCTGCTCAGCCACGGACTGGATCGGGCCATTCAACTGGCCGAAAGCATGGACGCCCGCGGCTTTGGTGGACGCATTTTACCAGCGAACCCACGCCAGATGTGGTTGGTGCGCAGCAGCGCGTTGCTGGGACTGCTGCTGATGCTGGCTGGTCTGATAAGCAAATCATGGCACACCGCAGTGCCGTGGCTGGGATTAAGCTTGATGGCTGCAGGCGCAACACTCATGCTGCTGAGCCTGTGGCAAGGTGGCGCCCGGGTGCAGCGCAGCCGCTATCGCCGCTGGCTGTGGCGTCCGCAAGATTGGGCACTGCTGCTGAGCTCAGGCCTGATGTTGCTCACGACCACAATCATCCATTGGCGCTGGCCGCATTGGCTCTACTACTATCCCTACCCGCCCCACAACCTTATTCCCGACTTCAATGCACTGCTTGGACTTCTCTTCATCCTGCCCCTAATGCCCGCACTCCTGCGCAAAGGCAGCTAAGCGCATCAGGGCTCTTCGCCCAACACCACCGACACCTGCATGGTTTGCCCTTCGCGAATGATATCCAGGATGACCTCTTGCCCGACCTCGGTATTTTCTTGCAAATACGCATCCATATCTTCCCAACTGGTCAAAGGCACACCGTCGATGGCTGTAAGAATATCACCCCCAATGAGATAACGATAATTGCCCAAAATAACCTCATCATTGGCAGGACGAATACCTGCTTGCATTGCGGGCGAACTATCGTAAATGCGGGCGATGAGTAGACCTTGCTCCACCGGAAGCCCTAGGCGCGCGGCCAGCATGGGCGTAATGGCATAGCCCAGATGCTCGATGCCCAGCCAGGGGTGCGCATAGCGCCCCTTTGCGATGAGAACGGGCACAACCCGCTTAGCCTTGTTGATGGGAATAGCCAGTCCTACACCCGCGTTGGCTCCGGTGGGCGAGTAGATGGCAGTGATAACACCCACCACCTGGCCCGCGGTATTCAGCAGCGGCCCCCCTGAATTGCCATGATTGATATCTGCATCCGTTTGGATGACCTTGCGCAGCACCCGACCCTCCTTGACACGAATGGTGCGATCCAAAGCACTCACAATACCCGCGGTCATGGTACGCTGAAAACGTCCAAAAGGATTACCAATGGCCAGCGCCAGTTGTCCCACTTGCAGCGCATCAGAATCAGCCAGGGGCAAAGGATGCACATCCGGGGGCAAAGCATCTACCTTGATCACCGCTAAATCATTGGCCGGGTCAGCGCCCACCACCTGAGCTGGCAAAACCACCCCCGGCGCAAAACGAACCTCAATACTGTGCGCTTCTTCGACAACATGATAATTGGTAAGAATGTGACCCTGAGCATCCCACACAAAGCCAGAGCCAGAGCCATTTTCGGGCGTAGAGCCCCAAAAAAAATCGTAGCGCAGAATCTTGGTCGTAATGTTGACCACCGCGGGGCTACTTTGTTGATAAATCTGAATCAGTTGCGGCTCGATACCCGCAGCAGTGGCCAGAGCGCTGGCACGCTCAGGCGTAGCCGTGGGCGCGGGAGTAGGCGTCAGCGTTGGCGCGGGCAAGGGCGCGGGCGCGCGGGTGTCGCGGCTGCTTAGCTTCCCCAACATCAAACCCATCCCCAAACCTGCGCCGCAGGCAAAGAGAGCAGCCAGCAAAAGCCCGATGAACCAGAAAGATGTTTTGCGAGTCATGTTTTTGCGTATGAATAACTTGGATAAGTCGCGGTCTTGTTAGTATACTTCCTCCATTGCCCGATGTCCAAGAACTGTGCCTGATGACTCATCTGCCATGACGCCAACTGCCAAGGCTGTACCGCAACCCTCCCGGAGTATCGCAACTTACATCTGGCTGGGTATGATGGCGCAAATGATTTGGGGGGCATATCCGGTAACAGCCAAGCGGGCGATGTTAGAGGTTCCTAAATTCTCGTTGCTCTTCTTTGCAACCTTTGCCACCATGTTGGCGGGCCTGTGGCTCATGTACCGCACCGAAAAACGCTCGTGGCAAGAAGCATTTGCCGTGATGCTGCGGACAAAATCATTGTGGGGACTGGCCTTCTTTGTGATTGCCCGCTCGGTCTCCAACATCTTGGCAGTAGAAATGACTCGGGCCACCTGGGTACAACTCATTTATCTGATGACCCCATTTATGGTCGCCATCCTTGGCTCGCTGGTATTTGGCATTCGCACCCCTCGCTACACCTATCGGGCGCTGCTGCTTTCCAGCTTTGGGGCAGCCATGGTACTCATCGAGGATTGGTCGCACATTTTTGCCCGATTCAGCGCCAAAGATGGCTGGGGACTGCTGATTGCCACCTTTTCGATGATGAGTTTGGCCACATACTTTTTGATGATCCGGCGTAATCGGCAGGGCGATATTGGCCGAGGAATGATTTTATTTCAGCAGAGCTTGGTGATGACCAGTACCTACCTGGTGCTGACACTGGTCACCGGTGAAGATTGGGGACGCTGGATGACTGCCTCGCCACAGGGCTGGATGTATGCCATCAGCATTATCACCATCATCCAAATTGGCGGCAATTCATTGCAGATTACCGCTATTGGAGGCGCAAGCCCGGCGCTCATCACCAGCCTGATGCCTTTGCGCCTGATTTCGGCGCTGATACTGGGATGGCTCATCCTGGGGGAGCATCTGACCACCGTTTGGCAGTGGGCCGGCGCCATAATTGTCTTGGTGACAGTTTCGGGGTATTTGTGGCTGCAAAGCCGCGATTCATTCAGCTCGGCATTGTAGCAAAATACCTCATGGCACGCACCCATGGCGGAGCCATTTTTTGTGAAAATAGGTTACGACTAAGGTAGCCCGGCTAGAAACCACGAAGACACGAAGCCACAAAGGCACGAAGAAAAGAAAAAGCTTTGAAATTCTTGGTGTTCTTAGTGTCTTTGTGCCTTTGTGGTGATTGAAGTCGGGGACGTTAGTAGTTACGATTATTTAGTCGTTACATTTTTTGTGAAAATAGGTACGCACTGCTGGCCGATTACCCCCCCTGCCCCCACCTTTGCCCGTGAATGATGGGGTAGGGTAAAATCGGACTATGAACACCCGATGGCTTTTGTGCTCCATCCCTTCCATCCTGTTGCTGGCATTGCTGCTGCTAGTGGCCTGTGTCGGCCAATCGCAGCCCACCCCCGTGTTGCCCTCCATGCTCCAGCAACCCCTGGCGCTGGAAACCTGGCATCTTTTCGATGTTGGCGTGGCCGATGTCAATGATGATGGTATGCTGGACATTTTCAGCAGCAACCACAGCGCCCGCCAAAGCCTGTTGCTGGGCAATGGAAAAGGACACTTTAGTCCAAATCAGCTTTTGGCACAAGGCCTGAGCCAATCCTCCGACTTCCCGGGCCTGGCCGACACCGAGAGGATGCCCGCATTTCGGCAGCCCGGCCTGTACATCTTTTGGCGGGCCTCCCGGCTAGTACTGCACAGCCACCATCTGTCCGCTGTTGGCCCGATGCAGGGAACCCTCTGCTTTCAGACAGCCGTCGATACAGAGACCACCCCCGGATTGACGCTGAAACCAGTGCCACAAGAATCGGGAACATGCTTTCAGTTCGTGGCCAGCGCCGATGCCGAGGCCCAACTCACACCGCAGCCCTATCCGCGGGTAGGCGTTCCCATCAGCGTCGAGCTGGCCGAGACCACACCCCTGACACAAATCTTTGTGGGAGCCAACGCCATCTCACCCTCACAGCGCCACTTTACCCTGGCCCTGCAAGACCGGCACGGTCTGGTTTGGGCCGATTTCAACGCTGATGGACAACAGGACTTATTCGTAGCAGGTGGTGCGAATCGTGGACTTTCTGGCTCCAATGGCGCGGCCAGCCGCCCCTACGAGCTATTTTACCGCGGGCCCGATAGCTTTCGGCGCATCAGTGCCCCTGAGCTGGGGTTGCAAAAAGGATCCTGCGCCGCACGCCAGGCCCGCCCCATCGATTTCAATGGCGATGGCCTGTTGGATCTCTACATCGTTTGCATCCGTGGCCAGGGCAACCAACTCTTCCAACAACGGCCTGCCGGACACTTTACCGACATCGCACCGCAAGTAGGATTGGCATTGCCGGACGCCGGCACATTTGCCTGGCTGGATGTAGACCTGGATGGGGAGATGGATCTGCTGTGGGCAGGCGAGTCAGGTATCTGGCTTTACCGCCAGCAGGCAGGCCAATTTGTGCCCGAAAAACTGCCGGGCCCGCAAATTTGGGTACAGAACATCGCACTGGGAGATTTTGACAACGACGGCGATGGCGACATCTTCATGGCCTCGGGCGACGCCAACCTGCTGTATCGCAACGATGACGGCACACTCACCCATGACCCTCCCGCCCCTCTGGGTCTGCCCAAAACCGGACTTTCGGCTCATTGGCTGGATTACGATAACGATGGTTTGCTGGATTTATTCGTGGCAGATGCCGGCCTGTATCGTCAAAACAGAGCAGGACAATTTGTGCGGGTACCGGTACTGACCTTGCCCCCAGGTCCGCACAAAAGCGCCCGTGCCACCTGGTTCGATGCCAACAACGACGGATTTCGCGAGGCACTGATAGCCCTGCAAAACCCCGATAAACAGTGGCAAAGCCTCTACTTCCGGCATCCGGGCGGCAGCAACCACTGGCTAACACTGAATCTACAAGGCCCGCCCGGCAACCGCCCAGCCGTAGGCACACGCGTCACCCTCATCACACCCCAAAACCGCCGCAGCGCCGTAGTAGGCTGGAACGAAGAAAGCCACTACGGCAGCGGTCACTACCGGCTCTACTTTGGCCTGGGCCCTGCCACGCAAATCGACACCCTGGAACTCCGCTGGCCCGATGGCAGCACCCAACATCTGCGCCATCTTGCCGCCGACCAACACCTGATGATAAAGTGGCAACCATGATCCCGCGGCTGAAAATTTTGGGCGAACGCAACAGCGGAACCACCTATCTGCAACAACTGCTGGCCGCCAATGTGCAGGCAACACTGCTGCCCGGCACAGCCCCGCCCCTCTGGCGACGATTGGCCCGCGGCCGGGAATGGCCCATCGATCTTTACTTTCGGCTCAGCGCCCGTAGCAATTTGGGATGGAAACATCAGCTCGCGGCCCCGCCCGCCCGCGTGTGTCCCGCCCATCATGCCCGCCCGCGCGTCGCTTTCGTTATTATCACCAAAAATCCCTACGCCTGGTTGCTCTCGCTTTTTCGCCATCCCTACCACTATCAGAGCCAACTCAGCGACTTCGAGACCTTCTTGCGGCAGCCGTGGGCCACAGTGGCCCGCGAAAACCACCCGCAGCCCTTTGCCAATCCCATCGAGCTGTGGAACGCCAAGCATCAGGCCTATGAACAACTGGCCCGACACTGTCCCTGCCTGCTACTGCGCTATGAAGATTTACTGGCAGATCCCGCCCGCGAAATCAGACGCATCGCCCAGCAATTCAACTTGCGCCAAAACAGCCCCTTTACGCCGATACGGGCCTCGGCCAAAGGTGAAAGCCATAAAGATTTCAGCTTTTATCAGGATTACTACCTGGCGCAGCGTTGGCGTCAAGCACTCAGCCAGGCCCAGATTCACCTCATCAACCGTACCCTCAACCCGCAAACCGTTGCAGCCATGGGCTACAGCATGCTGCCGTCATCATAGCATTCACGCACTGCCACGTCATGATTCTCTCCCACAGCCATCGTTTCATCTTCATCAAAACCCGCAAGACCGCGGGAACCAGCATCGAGGTCTTCCTTTCGCAGCACTGCGGGCCCGAAGATGTGTTCACCCCCATCGATCCCCCACTGCCCCAGCATCAGCCGCGCAATTTCCGCGGACTGTGGAATCCCCTGCCCGAGCTGCAAAAAAACGGCTGGGGCGCAAGCTGGCCCCGCATCTGGCAAGACCTGGTGCAGCGCCGCAAATTTTACAATCACATTCCCGCCCGCGTCGCCCAGCAGCGCATGGCACCGGGCCTGTGGCAAAACTACCTCAGCTTCTGCGTCGAGCGCAATCCCTGGGATAAAACACTCTCGCACTATGCCATGGTCAACCAGCGCCTGGGCGGGAACATGAGTCTGGACGACTATTTCGATTACGGGCTCTTTTGCACCGATTTTGACAAATACACCGACGCCGCGGGACGGTTATTGGTGACCGCGGTGCTGCGCTACGAAAATTTGCAACAGGAGCTAACGCAAATTTTCGGGCAACTGGGCATTCCCTTTGATGGTAATTTGGGCGTGCGCGCCAAATCAGACTATCGTAAAGACCGTCGTCCCTATCAAGCAGTTTATACACCTGCCCAACGCGATTTTGTGGCCCGACATTTTGCCCGCGAAATCGCCCTGTTCGGCTACCAATTCTAAGCCGTCTCTCCCGGAGCAACCCATGCCTGCCGACACCCTGGTACAAGGCCGATTATTGGAAAATCTGCGCTTGGCTGTTCACGACATTTTTAGCATCGAGGGCATCCGGTTTGACGCCCCATTTCCTCCGCATCAGCACGCCATTCGCCTGAGCGGGCGTTTTTTGCTGGACACCGAAACCGCGTACAATCGCATTGCCGCGCGGGCCCAGGCTGAGGGCCTGATGATTTTCTTCCGGGAGGAGGCTGGCGAGACCCTTATTTACGCTGTGCCGGGCGAGTGGCCCGTTAGCAAGCCCAACTGGCGGCTTTTTGGCATTTTGTTGGCAGCTACCCTGGTATCGGTCTTTGTTGTGGGTGGCGTCACCCCCCAGGGTATCGATTGGCCAGCGGGTCTCAGTTTTGCCGCTCCATTGATTCTCATCTTGCTCTTTCACGAATTCGGGCATTTTTTGGTCTCAAGGCACAACAAAATGAGTACCAGCCCTCCTTATTTTTTACCCTTTCCCCTGTCCATTTTTGGCACATTGGGCGCAGTCATTGTCATGCGCTCACCTCCCAAAAACCGCAAGCATCTGTTCGAGATGGCGGTGGCCGGGCCTTTGGGCGGTCTGCTGCTGGCTATTCCCTTCCTGTTCATAGGCCTCAAACTTTCTACCGTGGGCCCGCCGCCAGCCAACACCTCCTACATCCAGGAAGGCAACTCACTTTTTTATCTGTTGGCCAAATGGCTGGTCTTTCATCAAAAATTACCTGGTCATGGCGTTGATGTCCAGTTGCACAACATGGCCTACGCTGCCTGGGTAGGCCTGTTCATCACGGGCCTTAATTTAATTCCGGTGGGCCAGTTCGATGGCGGGCATGTTGCTTACACCCTGTTTGGCAAAAAAGCGCCCATGCTGCGCTATCTTGTTTTGGCCATGTTTCTGCTTCTTTCTTACTGGTATCGGGGCTGGCTGCTGTGGCTGGCGATGATTTTCTTCCTGGGCCGTGGGTTTGCTGTGCCCCGTGACGATTTGACCCCGCTGCCATCTCGTTACCGCACATTGGGATTCGTCATGTTGGCGCTTTTTGTCATACTTTTTGTGCCCCTGCCCATTATTTTTGTGCCATGAAACGTTCTTGGATTGTGTTGTTGTGGTTGCTGGGCATGTTGGCCCCCATGGCGTGGTTGGCGCAATTTGTGCCTGGCTATCAGTCTCTTTTTGATTTTATCTTTGGCCCGCCCTGGATGCACTGGGTGAGCCATGCCGCGCTCTTTGCCGTACTTGTTTTTTTGCTGCTACGGCTGCTGGTAGATGGGGGGCATCGTTGGCAACGGGCGCTGTGGGTGCTGGCGTTGGCGCTGCTGGCCATCTTTTTGCAAGAGCGAATTCAACTTTTATACAAGGCCCGGGCCTGGGGAGGGGATGAATGGTTCGACGCGGGCGTGGACATGATGGGCGCGCTGGCAGGCGCGGGCGTGTGGGGGCTAACACGCATCAGCAACCGTGAACCCTAAACGAACGTTTCGCCCGACATAAGCGCATAAAACTCATTGCCTGCCACCGTCTCAACCTCTTGCAGACGATTAGCCAGCAGCTCCAACTTGTCGCGATGCTCTTGCAGCACAGCCAGCGCCCGCTGATGCGCTTCGTTGATGAGTCGTCGCACTTCGTGATCGATTTCGCGGGCGATTTCTTCGCTATAATTCCGTTGTTCGCTGATTTCGCGGCCCAGGAACATCATCTCTTGTTTCTGGCCAAAGGTAAGCGGGCCTAACTTGTCGCTCATGCCCAGCCGGGTAATCATGGTTCGGGCCAAACGTGTGACTTGCTCTAAATCGTTGCTGGCGCCGGTGGTCGGCACTTTGAAGATGATTTCTTCGGCAGCGCGCCCTCCCAGCATAAAGGCCATCATGTCACGGAAGCGACTGCGGTTATCAATGGCATCTTCATCGGGCAGCGGCATGACATAGCCACCCGCCATGCCGCGCGGCACAATGGTGACTTTTTGCACCGGGTCCGTGTGCGCCATGAAGTAATTGACTACTGCATGGCCCGCCTCATGGAAGCTGATGATTTTCTTTTCTTCGGGAGTGAGCAAGCGACTGCGGCGTTCCGGGCCCATGTGTACCCGCTCGATAGCCTCTTGCAGCTCAGACATGCCAATAATTTGCTTGCTGCGACGGGCTGTAAGAATAGCAGCCTCATTGATGACGTTTTCAATATCTGCGCCCACAAAGCCGGGGGTCAGCCGGGCCAGCGTCTCAAAGGTCACATCAGGAGCCAGAGGTTTGCCGCGGGCGTGAATGGCAAAAATCGCTTCCCGGCCCTTGACATCGGGCCGATCCATGACGACTTGGCGGTCAAAGCGTCCGGGTCGCAGCAGTGCCGGGTCCAAAATATCGGGACGATTGGTGGCGGCAATCACAATGACGTTGGTGTCGGTATCAAAGCCATCCATTTCTACCAGGATTTGGTTCAGGGTCTGCTCCCGCTCGTCGTGGCTGCCGCCCAGGCCCGCGCCACGATGCCGCCCCACCGCGTCAATCTCATCGATGAAGATGATGCAGGGACTGTTTTTTTGAGCCTGCTCGAAAAGATCGCGCACCCGGCTGGCTCCTACGCCTACGAACATCTCTACAAACTCGGAGCCCGAGATGGAGAAGAAGGGAACACCTGCTTCGCCTGCTACAGCCTTGGCCATGAGTGTTTTGCCCGTTCCAGGAGGCCCGACCATGAGTACACCTTTGGGAATTCGGGCCCCCAGTGCCGCAAACTTTTCCGGCTCCTGCAAAAATTCCACCACCTCTTGCAGCTCCTCCTTCGACTCATTGGCGCCTGCCACATCATCAAAAGTAACAGTGGGCTTGTCGCTGGTGATGAGCCGAGCCTTGCTTTTGCCAAAAGAAAAAGCCTGGCCGCCCGCACCTTGCGCCGAACGCATGATTAAAAGGAAGATACCAATAATCAACAAAAAGGGCAGCACCGAGCTCAAAATTAAGGGCCAATTGCTCCAAAAGCCGGGAGCGACAAAATTGATGCCAACTTTGGTCAGAGCTTCACTATCGACCCCCAGTAGCTTCAGCATGTGAGTCAGGCTAATGACTGGCTCTTTGTGGGCAATGCCAATGGTTTCTTGATTGGCGTAGGTGACAGTGAGTTTGTTATCTTCGATTTCGATATTTTGGACTTGCTCTGCATTGATCTGCGAAATCAGCTCATTGAGGTTCGTAATCTCCACTTCCTTTTTTAGATGTTCGGCAGCGAACATGGAAGACCAGAGAAAATAGCCAAGAGCAGCCAGAATAACGATGTAAACGATGCTGTTGCGAAAAGTTTGCGAATTCATAAGTAAAAAACCTGACCGCGCCGTAACGGGCCAGTATTGAGTGAAATCAGGTGATAAGGTGTTCGGTTGGCAAAATCCAATTATAGCACATTTTTCCCGCACGGGCGTTTATGCAGCAAGGCATTAAAGCAGTAAGCCGATGCTTTCGGGGCATCGGCTTGTTGTTGTCAAGTTTATTTGGGAGGAATGACCAGTTTTTGTCCCACCTGGATGAGATTGGGGTCTTTGATGGTTGCTTTGTTGGCTTCGAAAATCTCAGGCCAGCGCATCATATCGCCATATTTTTCTTTGGCAATTTTGCTCAGGCTGTCGCCCGGCTGCACGACATAAATTTCTGGTTCGGCTTTGGTAGCTTTGGCAACCTTGGGCTGCTTGGCCTGTAATTTGGCGGTCAAATCGGCCATCAGCGATTCAGCGTTGGCTTTGGTCTTGGAAGCTGTTTTGGCTGCGGCCTCGGCTGCTTTTTCGGCCTTGCTTTTTTGGGCATCCAGCTTGGCTTGCACATCGGCCATCAGTGATTCAGCCTGCGACGCAGCTTTCGATGCAGCCTCTTTCTTCTTTTTGGATGCTTCGTATTGTTGCCGAGCTTCATCCGCTAATTTTTGCGCCAGTGTCTTTTTTCCGGTTGACATGATTTTTCTCCTGAAGATAATGGTTGTCTAGCGATTAGAACGCGCGTGGCGCCCCAGTCATGGTGATGCTACAAGTTTATCATGGATTGCGTAGCTTTTCGAATTTTTTGCGGTACTTGAAATTGGCGGAGGTGGGGAATAAAAAACGTCGCCCGCAAAGGATGGACGACGTTGGTGTGCAGTGGGGCCCCTCGGGCTCGAACCGAGAACCGGCGGTTTATGAGACCGCTGCTCTAACCACTTGAGCTAAGGCCCCGATGTAGCAAAAGGTGACAGCAGGGCATGACTGTCACCTTTTATCAGGAGCGGGCAACGGGATTCGAACCCGTGATGAGAGCTTGGAAGGCTCTAGTGTTACCGCTACACCATGCCCGCGCAGGTGAGGTTTTGTGGATGGAGTCGGGGAGGCCGGATTTGAACCGACGACTTCTTGGACCCAAACCAAGCGCGCTACCGAGCTGCGCTACTCCCCGGGGAGTGGCTTTAGTATAGCGCAAGCAGCGGGCGGGCGTCAAGGTTCCGGGCGTGAGCCGCGCCCGATGGTGCAGGAGGGGGCAAGCTCTCTCGAGATGGCAGCGAACAACCCCATCAGCCCCAAATAACCACGACCGGGCCGGGAACCTTTTTGTCACAGTGGCAGTGTGGCAATTCCCCAACAGCGTCATGGTTCCCGGCCCGAATTCCCCCTATTTTAGTCACGACTAAGGTAGCTCGGCTAGAAACCACTAAGACACGAAGCCACCAAGGCAC
>CAZMDD010000118.1:0-4596 GCA_964565065.1 uncultured Caldilineales bacterium
GCCCTTTCTGCGAAGGCAGGGCCATGCAGTTGCAGGCCGGTGGTGAAACGCTCCATCCACAGGCGTAATGCAGATTTTTGCGGCATGGATTGCACCACCTCAGCCAGGGCTACGGACGCGCTGTCGGTGAGTTGCAGCACGCCTGCAAGCTGGGCAACGAATGTGGGTAACTCCTCCTCGATTTTCACCTGGAAATTGCGCCAGCGACCATCCAGCCAGGACGACACCAATACATAGCTCAGGCCCGCTGCACCCAGAGCGACGATGATGGGCAAGCCCGCGATCAATGTGATCAAACCGGGGATGATGGCGGCTGCGATCTTGATACCTGTGAGCCAGCGGGGATCAGGGGGGAGGCCCAGGGATGAGAGGATGATACTTTCCTTGCTGATTTGTACGATGTTGGCTTCCTGGTTTTTGCTTTCCCCTTCAGAGGTCGCATAAAAAGAAGCCAGGCCCCGCTCTGGCGCTGTTCGCACTGCTCCCAGCAGCCATTTGGCCAGCGAAGCCACAAACAGGCCAGCCAGGATGACAAAGAGTAGGGTGAAAATCACTTTCGGGGGGACAGTCATTTCGGGAATGGGCAGGTCAGGCATAAAAGTGTTTCCTCCGTTATCACAAGGATTTTTCGGATGCACGTCTGGCGATCAAACAACGATGCGTCTGGTTGGGCGCTATCCATGCTTCGCAGCAGGGACAGCGCCAGACTTCTGTGGCTGTGGAAGTCCACCGCACGGGACCGGTGCAGCTGGCATCGTCAAAAGTGACGGTGGTGGCCACCGACGTTCCGCCGGCAGCATCGTCATTTCTGTCGTGGGTTGCCCGGGCCATCCTGGGGCTCCGTCGTCATTTTGGTGGTATGAGCGCAGCGATGAAGCTGGCCCATGGGAATCTGCTTCCCGCAACGGGAACAGGTCCAGTAGCCTTTTTTGCTCATCCCGCACCTCGCTTACGCCGGGGTTGTAACATCTCGTCATTACCGGGCGTCCACAATTCCCGGAAGCGCACCTCCCCGTGCTTCAGTTCAGGCTCCACCTCCCACACGCCCATGCACTGGCGCTTTTCGGTCATGGGATTGAAGCCCACCTGCACGATCAGGTCGATGGCCAGGGCGAACAGGCCCTTGCCCGCCGAATACTGCACCCGTTTCTCCGTGGCAGCCATGAGCACGGCCAGACGGAAGGCGGCGTTCTCCGGGCTTTCCGCGTGAAAAGTGGTCAAACCCGCGTGGTCCGACATCATGGCGTTGAACAGAGACAGGGCTGCTTCGCCTTTGCGCACCTCGCCCACGATGAGATGCGTCGGGGAAAGGCGCATGGCGTCGGCCACGCCGTCCTCGATGGTATAGGGCGGGACCGTGGAACCGGGAGGAGCAGGACGCGCTTCCAGGGTCGTCACGTTGGCATGGGGCAGCCACAATTCCTGCGGGTCCTCGATGGTGACGATGCGGGCCTGGGGCTCGATGCCGTGACAGAGCGCGGAAAGCAGGGTCGTCTTGCCCGTGGCCGTGCCCCCGATGACCATGACCCGCAGGCGATTACGCACCGCTTTAAGCAGGCCATCCATGACAAAATCGGGCATGACGTTCCACTCCAGGATTTTCTCCGGCGGCACAGGTTTGCCCTCATACATACGGATGGAGAGGGTAGGCCACTCCCCTACGGCCACGATGGGATGAATGGCCTTGACACGCGCGCCGCCGAACTCAATGGACGGGTCGCGAGGAATCTTTACATCCACTGAGGGGGTGGCTTCGGTCAAGGCTCGACCTGCAGGCGCAAGAATGGCCTCCACTGCTCGCCATGCTTCTTCCTGGGTGGGATGCACGCCCTCCAGCACCTCGAAGTAAAGCTGGCCCTTCCGCCGCACCCAGATCGTGCCGTCGCCGTTCAACTGGATGTCGGTGAACTCGTGGCTCACCGGCGGCATGAGCGCGTCCAGAAAGCCCATGCCCCCGATTTTGGCCACCAGTTGGGTGACCATCTGGCTCATCTGCGGCTGGCTGGGATTGGGAGCATTCAGCGTTCTGATCGCATCCCGAATGGCCTTGGTCGCCAGCATGGTCAGCTTTTGACGGTCTCGCAGTGCGCCAAAGGGGAGATCACGGCTGAGCGATTGGGCCGCCTGTTCGACGATCTCCTGCATCTGCTCTTGGGTGAGCTTGCGGCTGACGCTTCCCCAACCAGCGCCAATGTTTCCGTAAGTCATGACCGCCTCCGTTAGATTAGATGCGCAGTTTGATGATGCCGAGATTGATGACCCGCTTTTTCTTGCCAGTGGCCTGCTGTCGCTCGCCGGAAGAGGTAGGCACGGGGGCGAAGAGTGCGTCACCCATGCGTTGCACGGCCTGGCGCAGGGGTTCGCTATACTGGTATGCGGGCCGTCGGGCGTTGATGGCTTCCTCGATGGCGGGATCGTCGGGGATGGCGGCCAGCAGGGGCGGGAAATCCTGCCGCATGCCCATGCCCATTTGCAGAACTTCCTTGGGCGTGTAGGTGGCGTTTCGGTAGCGATTCACCACCAGATGCATGGCCCCCTGGCCGATGCTGTGCTGGCCCGCGAGGACATCGTTGACCACCCGCACGCCCTCGATGGTCCCTAACACGCCGTCCATATTGGGCGATGAGACCAGGATCAGGGTATTGGAGGCGGCTATGGCCATAGGCGCAAGTTCCTGCGCTGACACGTCCAGCACCACCACGGCATAGCCTGCCAGGGTCGCCGCGTGCATGAATCCCACAAGGCTGGCCGGCTCATTGACGCCTGTTTCCGCGGCATAGCTTTGCAGGGAGACGGGATCGGGAAAACCTGCCAGCACGTCCAGGATGTCCAGCTTCTGAATGCTGGCTTTCAGTCCTTCGGGCGTGGGGTTCATGCGCCAGTTGTTGAAATTGGGCTCGCTTTTCAGACCCAGGATCAGGGGATTGGGGTCGGGTCCGCCCAGGCCCACCAGCAGCGTGGGCAGATTACGATTGGCCGCTTCCATTGCCAGGGCGATGGCCACCGTGCTTTTGCCCACGCCCCCCTTGGGATTCCAGACGGAGATGGCCCGGAAGCCCGCCATGCGCACCGCGCTGCGCTGGAACATGGCGAAAGCCGGATTGCCGCCCTGCGAGGAAATTGCCACTTTGCGGATGGCGATGGCCGCGTCATAAAGCTGGCCAGCCATGAGGGGGAAGTTGGCCTGGGAGTAGAAGACGACCTGCTTCACGCTGGGAATGCTTTGTACAGCTTCCACCGCGTCGATAGACACACCGTCGGGCAAAAGGGTATAGACCACGCCCTGGAAACCGGCCAGCACCTGCGCCATGGTTTCCGGGTCTTTGAACACGGTGGCGTCCAGCATGAGAGCCTCGGGCTCAAGGTGCAGTTTGGCCGCCAGATCGTCTTCAGTGGTAGCCGTAGCAATGACCTGAAAGCGGGCGTCCCCGGCAAACGCCTGATGTAGCGCACCCAGAGCCGCGACAGGCGCAGCCACGATGAGTTGCACGGGATTGCCCGGCGCTTCCTCTGTCAAAGGCGATTGTACGCCCCATCCACTGGTCATCGTCCACCTCCTGCGTTGATTTCGAGAACGGGGAGAATTTCAGGGGCTTCGGTTCCTGTGATCACGCGTGTCGTGAGCAGGCCCGGCGTCAACCAGGGGTAATACTCCTCCGGCGGCATGAGCACCAGAGTGAGCGCCTTGCCCTGGGCGTTGAGGCCCGCCAGGAACTCGGCAGGGCTCACCCATTCCACACCTGCATGGGCGATGTCGGGCGCGGCCTCGGGGGGAGCCCAGTTCAGCACTGTGCCGTCGGTGGCCACGGTGTAGGAAATCTCCTGGGTGGTGGAAATGGGCGTGTAGAGGATGGGTTGGGGGTCAATGGGCGCGGCCAGCACGATGACGCCCTCGTTGGCAAGGCGCCCCTGGGTGTTGGCCGTGGTGTTGGTCATTACACCACCCTCCACGTTCGCCGTGGCGATTTCAACAGGGGTGTAGGCCGACGCCTGGAAGTCGGGGGGCACATACAGGACCCTCAGGTTTTCCAGGGTGGCTTTGGCGAACGCGCCCTTGGAGTTGGTGGGATCGGGCAGGGTCGCGACCACGCCCACGCGCATGCCGGGACGCAACAGTCCGGCCAGGCCCCGATCCTTGGTCACCCGCACGGCCACGCCCCGCTCATTGGGTTGCAGGGTCACGGACGGTCCGAGGTGACGCGGGGTGATGGGCTCACCCGTGAACCGGACCACGGCCAGGGTCTGGCCGATGAGCTGTTCCGGGTTGGTCACTGCGTCAGCGGGCGCGTTCTCGGGTGAGACAGGCACGGTTGCCAGGTCTGCGGCAGTCAGCACCTCGCCCGCGCCCAGGTCACGGGCCGCGACCACGATGTTGATGGGTTTTTCCTCCGTGGGCCAGAGCAGAATGGCCAGCACGATGGCGGTCAGCACGCCGAGAATGAGTGGGAGCGTCCAACTGTTTTTCATGTGTCCTCCTGTGAAGTAAGTGGGTTGTCTTGGGGTTATGTGTGTCGCTCTTTGGGTTTGCCGTTGTTCATCTTGAACGCGCTGAGTTCCACCGCGTCCATGAAACGAATGTCGTCCAGAATCAGATTG
>CAZMDD010000119.1:0-24972 GCA_964565065.1 uncultured Caldilineales bacterium
GAGTTGGCCGAAAAATTCACCGGCATGTTCGCGGGCCTGCTGGCCGACACGCACATGAGCCAGATGGCAGTGGAAAAAACGCCCATCTTCACCCAGCAATACTTCGATCTGAGCCTGGAGGATTTGGATGCGGCGGTCAAGGCATGGCTGGTGGCAGAGACCGATTAACCTTCTGCCCGACGAAGCTTTTGCCCAAAAGTAACGATACAGGTAGCGCCCTTCAATTCTTAACCACGAAGGCTCGAAGATTGACGAATGTTCTTTCTTCGTGGCCTTCGTGGCTAATCAAGAAACGTGAAAGTTACGCCCAAAATGCAATAGCAACGCCGCCACCCGCTGCCTAAGCGCCTACTGACTGTTGACGATGATCAAATCGACAGCACGAGTGGCGTGAATCCAAATGCTATCGCCAGGATGGAAGGAATCGAATGGATTGGTGGCCGCATCTGGCAACCAGACCAGCCAGCGGGATTGATCGTTATCCCACACGGTTACTTTGTCATAATCGCCACGAATGCCCGCCAGCGCGGCATCGACCCGCTGTGCAGCCAGCGACGGGAAGCCAATCTGATTCCAGCCGGAGCGCAGGGGGATGGTGGTGGTGACCGGGCGCTGGCCCGAGATGTCCACTGTGCCCGCATCCGACATCATCACCCACACGCTCATGGTAGACTCGATGGTAAGCAGGGTGTTGGTGTTGCTGCCCGGTGCGTAGATGCGCCAACGCGGGGGAGAGACTGTGTTGTCGTACCAGCGAACTTGCGTAAAGTGACCACTAATGCTCTGCAACACGGTGGGAAGCGCGGGCGTTTGTGGCTCCAACGGCACAGAAAACGCGTTCCAACCGCTGTGCAACGACTTGGCAAAGGTGGTTGCGCCAGTGGTTCCGCCCGGCGTGGGTGTGACCATGGGCGTTGGTGTAGGGGTGGGTGTGGCTATTTGCGTGCTGTTGCCCAGCGTTAGCACCAGTTCCGGGCGGAAGTTGGCGTTGGCATGCTCGCTGCTGCCCAGGGTCATCAACAAATCGCTGCCGGTCAGCCGGATAATCCAGCCACTGTTGACTGTTCCGCTTAGCCAATCAGTCACATCGGCAGTGACATCAAAGCTAAGAGTGGCATCCTGGGTAATGCTTTGCGTTGCCGTGGCCACAGCATCATAATCATTGCCTGCCTGAGCGCCCGCCTGGGCCCAGGGCTGGCCAGTGGCAGCCATTTCCCAGGTGGCGCTATCGGCATCCCAGGCACGCTGCATACGATGAAGGGTGGCTGTACCCTGCGGGGCAATGGTAAGATAGGTGGGGTGCAGGCGCAGCTCGGCATGGCGCAAATCAGCAGCGCCGATGTGGCTCAAATCAAATTTGATGAGGATGCGGTTGCGGAAGTTGGCGTGTTCACTGAGCGTGAGCAAGGGAGCTTGGCCGTAATTGAGGGTGGGCTCCCGCTGGGTGATGAAGGTGTCGCTGACGCCCTGATAACCATTTTGCCCCTGCGCCAGCGTCATCTCGAACTTGTCGGGCGTAGCAGTGGGTGTGGGTGTAGGCGTGTTGGTAGGAGTGGCAGTGGCGGTGGGCGTATCGGTGGCAGTGGGTGTTATCGTGGGCGTGGGCGTAACGGTGGGCGTATCAGTGGCGGTAGGTGTGCAAGTAGGCGTTGGAGTGATGGTGGGTGTAGGCGTGTTGGTGGATGTGGGCGTATGCGTCGGCGTGGGGGTGTTGGTGGGGGTCAACGTGGGTGTAGGTGTGGGAAAAGTGCCTGAACCTGGCAGGTTGTAACGAATGATAAGCTTGGGTCGCTTGCTGACATCGGCGCTGTATTCGGCCGCGGCCAGGGTCAACTGCAAGTAATCCGGGCGCGGCTCCAGTTGCCAACCCAAATTGTGGGCCGGATGTGCCAGAAAATCCCGGGCATCGTTGCTAACATCGATGCTGTACCAGCCTGCTGCATTGACCGGAATTTCGCCGCCCGCGGTGCTGGCCCGGTCGCCAGCGCCGGTAGCCCCTGCGGTTTCCCAGGCTACGGCGTCCGAGGCCCGATTCCAGGTCGCTTGTGATTCCTGCCACGCTCGGGCCATGCGCCATAAACGGATGTAGCCGCTGTGGTCAAAATCATTACTCAGAGCATAATATGAAAGCGTTGCGTTATCGATGATGGCGTTGGCAGGCAGCGAGCTTAAATCGAAACGAGTGAGAATGGTTTTTACCGGGCCGCTGCTATTGGCCCGCCATTGAATGGTTGCATCGCCGCCATGATTCACATCGGCATTCCATTGGTCCAGCATGGTGTCGGTGACCCCGTTGTAGCCAGCCTGGCCCGGCTGCAACACAATCTCGTAAGCGCGAAGCTGAATGTGCCCGGCATCAGAGAAAACGCCTCCGGCACTGGCCCCTTCCCACACCAGCCAGCTATCGGCCACACCATCATTGTTATCATCATCCTCCAGCGCGACATCAAAACCCAGCTCACGGCCATCGCCCAGCGTGCCGCCCAACATGCTCACCGGCACAGCCACCTCTACCTGATACCCCTCCGCGGTGGTTTGCACCAGCGCCAGCGCCTGATGGCCGTTCTGCACATTGCCATCGGAACCGATGCGCATTTCCCAATCGGATGTGCCATTTTTGTGGCCGTCATGGTTGCCATCGAAGGATAAATGCACCGCGTCGCCCGGGCCAAGCACGTCATCCCGCACCTGGATCCCCACAAAGAGGTAATCGGGCCACCAGCGGGTGCGCACTGTGGCGCTCAGGTCGGCATCAGTAAGGCTGCCCCCTTGGTGGTTGTCGGCTGTTAGTTTGTTTACGGCAAAACTGTTTTCGCTGCTCCATTCGACCAAATCGCCATCCATGGTGAGCGTTCCGGCAGGAAGTGCTACCACGGCGCGACGCGTGCCATCAAATGGCAGCAAGCTGATAACAGCAAAATCACGTGGCATTTGAGCCACACTGTTGCCATTCCAGATTAGACTAGCCGCGTCGCCAGCGGCATCTTCGTCAAAAAGTCCCACATTAATCCCTACCGTGCCATTGACAGCAAAATCACCGCCCAAAGCAGCAGCGGGCAACGCCATCTCGACAACGTAGCCTTGGGAGCTTTGACGCACTGTGCTGCTCAGGTTCACGCCGTCAGCTTCTACCTGGCCATTGGCATAAAATTTGAAATGATGATTGTCCGCGCCAACCTGGCCATCACCCAGCCCATCCACCGCTACTTCCACACGATCCTGAGCGGTTAGCAGTTGATCGGAAACATCGATGCCGATGAATAGCTTATCCTGATGCCAGCGCACCCGAACTCGGGCGCTGAGGTCATCGGGGTCGGTAATTGCACCGGTGATGGTGTCTGCGCTGGTGGCGTCGATGCTGACTGCGGCCACTGTTGTCCAGTCATCCAAGCTGCCATCGATGCGGGTTTGCTGCTGCGGTGGCGCTTGCACAGCATCGCTCTGGGTCACGCTGTATTGCAGGATGACATGATCTTCGCCCGCGGCAAAGGCCAGTGTTTCGCTGTGCGCCCGCACCGAGTGTAATTTGCGGCTGGCAGGCACATCAAGTTTTTGCCAGGTAACGCCGCCATCATGGGTGACAGCTAAACCGCCTCCCGTGCCCACAGCCCAGCCGGTGTTGGCATCGGCCATGCTAATATCCAAAAAGGTGCTGATGCCCGTTACAACGGTATCGGCCCAGGTGTTGCCGCCATCGGTGGAGCGGGCCACAGCCGCGCTCACGCAGGGCGCTTCGTGCGTCCATCCGCCCGCTGCCCGAGAGCAACCTGCCAGCCAGCTTTTATCCAACTGGCCGTCACTGTTGGCATCCACAGCGCTCACCGCCTCAAATTTCCACGAACCGTAGGTTGCAGGCATCGATTTGATGCCCCAGTGCGCGCCACCATCCCAGGTGTATTTGAGATAGGGCTTGAGAACGGCCATAGCCCCGGTATCCTGCGAAATCATGTCCAGGTCAACGCCGGTGAGATTCCCGCCGTTGCTGATGGCGTCGGCCCAATGTGCCCCTCCATCTGCGGTGCGGAAGTAGTGATGTGTGCCTGTGGTGATGCCCTTTTGGGCGCTGGTGCGCTCGATATCGTAAAGATAGCGACCGTAGCCGGGTGCGGCTTCCCGCTGCCATGTCTGGCCGCCATCCAGGGTGTGAACAATCAGGCCAAAGCGCCCCACTGCGTGACAATCATCAGCATTGCCGGGCGCGCATTGGATGGCCATGAGCCAGGAACGAAAGTCATCGGCCACATCCCCTGCGGTGGCGGGGTCAGAGCGCACCTCATCATAAAGTTCTCGCCACGAATACCCACCATCCTCAGTTTTGAGGACATCCAGATGATCACCCACCGCGTAGGCGACCTCTTCCGAGGCGATGGCTATATCGAACCAGCGGGGATAGTGACCACCGATGTTGTGCTGCCAGGCGCTGCCATTGTTGCTCTGCCAGATAAACCAGCTATGTGGGTCAACAGGCCCGCCCCAGTTTTGATCGTTGCTGGTGATAACGCTGCCACCAGCCCAAACTGCGGTGGTGCTGCCCGCGGCCAGGCCAAAAAGATCGTGACCCGCCTGAACGCTGCCGGTCACGCTGGTTACAGCTTGCCATGTGTTGCCGCCATTGCTGGTTTTGGCCAGAGCTCCGGCCAATCCTGCCACCCAGCCCACGCTGCTTTGGCCGGGTGCGAAGGCAATGGCATAAAGCTGTTGATTGGTGTTGCTGTTTTTGGTGCTCCAGTGGGCGCCGTTATCATTGCTGATGAAAATTTTGTCGCCGCCAACCACCAGCATTTTTGTCCCCACCAACGTCGCATCATATAAGTTTTGACTGGTAACACCGTTGCGTTTTGTCCAGGTCTGGCCATGGTTAGCAGTGGTAAGAAGGGTACCGTTGTCACCCACGACCACACCGTGCTCACCATCTGCACTGAATGCTACGCCGCGCAAATGTGCGCTAACACCGCTGGTTTGGTCGCTCCAGGTGCTGCCGCCATCATTGCTCATGCGAATCAGGCCATTTTCGCCCACAATCCAGCCGCGATGCCCCGTGGCGAAGAAAACGCCGTGCAAATTTTGCGGCTGCGCAGCGCCCAGCTTGCGCCAATGCGTGCCGCCATCATCAGAAAAAATGACGGTGCCCCCTTGTCCCACGGCCCACACGTTCAAGCCAGATGCGGCCACGCTGTTCAGGTCGATATCGGGGTAGGGTGATTGATAGTGCCAGGTATCGCCACCATTTTCGGTGTTGATGATGAGCCCCTGTGAGCCAACGCCCAGGGCATGTTGGGCGTCGAAGGCGATGAAATCAAAGAGATAGCCTTCGCCCCGCCAGACACGTTGCCAGGTAGCTGCCTGCTCGGGCGCTTTGGCGGGTGTGGCCACGGCACGTTTGCTCAGTCCGGGAGCCAAAATCAGGGCAAGTGTTACCAGCAAGAGCGAGGCGATATTGGGGGTGGAGAATGCATGTTTTTTCATCATAACGGCATAATCAGGAACGATAGTGGAAAAGTCAGGTGACGACAAGGCGCATGAGCGCATCGTATCATCTTCAAACATACCAGCCTCTTTCCCCGAAGTCAAGAGCCCAGGAGGCCGCATGATGAAACTTTCATGGAAAAAATTGCTGTTTTGGGATAAAATGAAGGAAGTTTCATCACGCATTGGCAAGCAGTGCTCATTTTAGGACTTCATTTTCCATGGCATCTTCCCCTGAGCTGGCTCTGGCCCGCGGCCAAGCGCCCGGTAAAATCATTCTTTTTGGCGAACACGCGGTGGTTTACGGACGTCCCGCCATTGCGGTGCCGGTGCAGCAAGTTCACGCCTACGCCGAAATCTGGCCCGACCGGCAGTGCGTTGTAGAGGCAGCAGATTTGCAACGCCAGGTTGTGGTGCGCACGGCCGCGGCCAACGATCCGCTGGCGCAGGTGGTGCGCTTGGTGTGCGCTGCGCTGAAAAAGCCACTACCCCGCTGGCGCATCCATGTTTGGTCCCAAATTCCCATGGCCGCGGGTCTGGGCAGCGGAGCAGCCATTGCCACAGCCATGGCCCGGGCGCTGCTGGCTGCTTTTGACCAACAGTGGGAGGAGCCCCGGTTATCTGCGCTGGTTTACCAAGTGGAAAAGCTGCATCATGGCACACCCAGCGGCATTGATAACACGGTGGTGGTGTATGAACGCCCGGTATGGTTTGTGCGCGGGCAAATACCGCAGCCCTTCGCAACCAAGCGGGCGCTGCATCTGCTCATTGCCGATACCGGCATACCCAGCGCCACCAAAGCTGTGGTGGCCGATGTCAACAAGGCTTGGCAACAGGATAAGGCCCGCTACGAAGCCTTGTTCGATGCCGCGAGTGTGGTGGCGCATCGGGCCCGGGCCGCCATTCTGGCAGGCCATAGCCAACAACTGGGCCCGCTGATGACCGAAAACCAGCGCATCCTGGCCGCCATGGGCGTTTCATCGCCCGAGATTGCCCGGCTGGTGCGCGCCGCGCATGATGCGGGTGCGTGGGGCGCCAAGCTCAGCGGAGGGGGACGTGGCGGCAACATCATCGCCCTGGCTCCGGCCTCCAAACAATCCGCCATCGCCCACGCCCTGACCGCAGCAGGAGCTGTGAACGTCATCCAAACCACCCTAAGCCCCGCAACCGTGGTATAATAAACCTACCAGCACCTCGCGTCACGCCTCACATCTTCATTCCCTCACCGCAGGAGATTCCCATGAGCCCCAATCACACCATCGCCATTATCGATGTTGACATCCGCAGCGGACAGGATGAGGTGGCCCGCGAGGCGGTTTTGGCCCGATTGCAGGCCTTTGAGGGGGATTGCGTAACGCCGTTGTGGGTCAATTGGCTGCGGGCCCGGGCCGACTTGCGCGTTGTGTGCATGGTGCATGAACTCACCAAGCTGGATGATTTTCTCATCGACATTTTGCGCGAGGCTCAGGGTGTCATTGGCACGCGTGCTGTGCTTTCATTTGGAGGACGGGCCAATATCGCTCATCTCATGGAACTTCCCTTGGCGGCCAATGGTCAGCTTCATGCCGCCACCGTGCGCATCAAACTGCTGCCCGGCTTTGATACCAGCGCATTCGAGCAAATCTGGGCACTTCCGCAGCATCCCACTGTAAACCTGGTGTGGTTGTTGCGCACCTATCACAGCTACGATGCCGATTTAAGCATGTTACTCTTCTCCGAAGACTATCCCGCCATCAATGGCTACATTACCAGTTGGTTGCGGCCCGTAGCAGGCTTGGTGGATAGCATGGTCTGTGATGTGGTGGATTGGCATCTGCTGGCTTCGCCCGAACAGATGATTTCTCTGGCCGAGCGTTTCTTCCAATTCAACCTTGAAGAAAACAATCACCGTCAATAGACCCATGAACACAGTTTATCGCTTTGACAAAAACAAAACCACAATCTTTCTAGCCGATGCCCTGGATGCTCTGCAAAGCCTGGAAGATGAAAGTGTTGATTTGATTTTTGCCGACCCACCCTATAATATCGGAAAACAATTTGCTAACTTTGCCGATCGATGGCCTTCTGACGAAGCGTATATTGACTGGAGTAAAAAATGGTTGAGCATGGCAATCCAAAAGCTAAGCCCGTCAGGAACCATGTATGTTATGGCAAGCACCCAGAGCATGCCCTACATCGATTTATATTTACGCCAACGTCTCACCATCTTATCCAGAATTGTGTGGCATTATGATAGCTCCGGGGTACAGGCCAAAAGAAAATTCGGCTCACTTTATGAACCGATTCTGCATTGCGTAAAAAATGCAAAACAGTACACCTTTAACGCAGACTCAATTTTAGTCGAAGCAAAAACTGGCGCCCAAAGAAAACTCATTGATTATCGTAAGAAAATACCCACTGTATACAACAGTCAAAAAGTTCCTGGCAACGTTTGGTACTTTCCTCGAGTTCGTTATCGAATGCCTGAATATGAAGAACACCCCAGCCAAAAACCTGAAGCACTGCTAGAACGAATTATCCTTGCCAGCAGCAATCCTGATGATCTTATTCTTGATCCATTTTCAGGAACCTTTACAACCTGTGCCGTTGCGCAAAAACTGGGCCGCAGGTGCATTGGAATTGAGAAACAAGAAAAATACTTCAAGATTGGGTTACGAAGACTAAAACTTGCTACCAGCTACAAGGGCGAGAAACTCTATTCACCTCCCCTGAATAGTCGCAAACGTCATTCAAAATCAAATTTGGCACAACTCAGGATTGATTTATGAAAGAGCATGATTTCACCATCGTAATAAAAAATACGCTATCTCAATGCTTCGGTGAAGTTGCAGATGCCATTTTCGTTCGTAGTGAGTTAATCCAGTATTTGAATTTAAAGACGATAGCTGCCTCACGCGGTTCAAAGGCGCGTGGTGCCTTTGGAAACCTATATGCTATTTACACATTGGTGGAAGATTACATAAACAGAGGATACAACCAAAACGGCGACTACACAAATTATGAAGGCGCCCGATTCTCGGATCTAATGAGGCGCCAACGCCAATTACCATTTGGAGAAAAATTACAAAACCACGCATTGAATCATCGACTCAACCAAGAATTCAAAAAACACTTTCCATCATCAGACTTCCAGCCAATCCTTAGAGATGTTGCGACAAACCGTTATTGGTTTAACGAGAACCTTTTGCTGGTATCAATTGAGGGAAGAACATTCAATCTAGCCAGCGCGGTTATTCGCATTCTTGATTTATACATTGCAGCCAAACAAAAAGCACTCAAAACATTTATTAACGACTGTCAAAGGATGGAGAGTGTTCAGCAAGACGATCCAACGCAAGTATTTGAGTTCATCAAAGGCTTGCTTCGACCTGATGTTGATGCCAGAATTTTCGAGATAGTGAGTTTCGCCATTCTCAAAACACATTACGCTGATATAGCTTTCTTTTGGGGATGGACAGAGAATACGATTACAGAGGATAGACTTTCTCTTTATAAAACTGGCCGTACAAATGCAAATGATGGCGGTATTGATTTTGTTATGCGCCCAATAGGGAGATTTTACCAGGTTACGGAAACATTGAGCGTGAAAAAATACTTCCTTGATATTGATAAAGTTCAAAAATATCCAATGACCTTTGTAGTCAAAAGCATGCTACCTGCTGATGAGATTGCTAACCTTATTCGCCAACAGGCTGAACGACAGTATAAAATTCAGGCAATTATTAATCGATACATGTCGTGTATTGAAGAAATTATTAATATTCCACAGTTGATGCGCTATTTGACCGACATTGCCAAATCTAAGCAAATAGCTGCGGTTATGCAAGAAATCATCAAACACAGTCGTCTTGAATTCTATTTTGCCGATACCTTATAAACATACATCACTCCAACGCTAACCCGATTATCACCGCCAGGAACTGTTGCCCGCAACCATGCAAACCATTCATACCTTTACACAACTCAATTTTGATGTCGGCCAGGGTGTTGCCACAATAACCCTAAACAGGCCCGAGCAGCTCAACGCCCTGACTTCGGCCATGACCGGGGAGTTGCTGGCCGCGTTCAAAACCTGCGCCAGCGAGGAAACCATCCGGTGCGTGGTGCTAACGGGCGCGGGCCGCGGCTTTAGCGCAGGGCAAGATTTGACCGAGTTCGGACAACTTTCGCAACCTCGTCACATTACCCGACACTTGCGCCAGGGCTACAATCGTCTGATTTTGGCCATGCGTGAGCTGGAGAAGCCCATTTTAGCCAAAGTCAATGGCGTAGCTGCCGGGGCGGGATTGGGCCTGGTTCTGGCTGCCGACATGGTGATCCTCTCGGACAAAGCCAGCTTGGTTACGGCATTCATCGGTATTGGCCTGGCGCCCGATAGCGGCGTAAGCTGGCACTTACAACGCGTGCTAGGCCCGGCCCGGGCCTTTGAGCTGCTGGCCACCGGACGCAAAATCAAGGCGGAAGAGGCGCTGCAACTGGGCCTGGTCAATCATGTGGTTCCTGCCGAAATGTTGGACGCCACAGTAGAAAACATAGCTGTTCGATTGGCCCAAGCTCCCACCCGCGGCATTGGATTGACCAAACGGGTACTCAACCGTACCGCCACCATGAGCCTGGCTCAAGCCCTGGACTACGAAGCACAAATTCAGGCTATCGCCGCCAGCACAGATGATCATCAAGAGGGCGTGCAGGCCTTTTTGCAAAAACGTCCCCCCAAATTCACCGGAAAATAATCACCAGACATCCGCTGAGCCCCTAACACACGCCCAGCCTGATGCCAAGCTATCTCTCTATCATCTCACAAGGAAACAAATTTATGCGAGCAGTTGGTTCATCCATCTCCCGATTCGATATCAAAAAGAAAGTCCGTGGCGAGGCCATTTATCCGGGCGATATTCACATGCCCGGCATGGCGCACATGAAGGTGCTGTGGCCGCAACAGGTTCCCGCCCGCATTGCCCGCTTTGATGTGACTCGGGCCCGACAAGCGCCCGGTGTCATTGCCGTACTGGGGGCCCAGGATGTGCCTGTCAACGAATATGGACTCATCATGCCGGACCAAGAGGTGCTGGTGGGCCAGATTGGCGGCCTGGTGCGCTCGGTCATCGACCAGATTGCAGTGGTGGTGGCCGAAACCGAAGCCCAGGCCGAAGCCGCGCTGGCACTCATCGACATTGCCTATGAACCGATGGCGGGCGTGTACAGCATCGAAGAAGCCTTGCAGCCGGGCGCGCCAGTGGTGCATCCCGAAAAAGGGGATGACAATGTGCTGCTCAGCTATAAAATTCGGCTGGGCGATGTAGAAGCAGCCTTTGCCAAAGCTGCAGTGGTGGTCGAAAACGAATACCGCACACATCCCCAGGAACATGCCTATCTACAGCCGGAAGCGGGCGTAGCATTTGTGCGACCTGATGGCAAAATCGAAGTAGTGGTGGGCGGTCAATGGCTGCATGAAGATCGCCAGCAAATTGCGCACTCGCTGGGCCTGCCCGAAGAACAAATCGTAGTCAAATACCCCAGCATCGGCGGCGCCTTTGGAGGTCGCGAGGATATGAGTGTGCAGATTATCCTGGCGTTGGCCGCACAAAAAACGGGCCGCCCGGTAAAAATCCAGTGGTCACGCAGCGAGTCAATGCGCGGCCACCATAAACGGCATGAGATGGTGGCCCGGGCCAAGTGGGCCGCAGACAAAGAGGGCAAGTTGCTGGCGGCGCAGGTGGATTTCAGCCTGGATGCGGGCGCGTATGCCTACACATCCACCAAAGTACAAGGCAACGCCACCCTGGCCTGCCTGGGCCCCTACGAAATCCCCAACGTGCAGGTGGATACCCGCACCATCTACACCAACAACATCGCCGCGGGGGCATTTCGCGGATTTGGCGGGCCTCAGGGACATTTTATTGCCGAGATGCAGATGAACCGGCTGGCCGAAGCTCTGGACATGGATCCGGTGGCCCTGCGTATGAAAAATTTGTGGCACGAAGGGAGCACTCTGGCCACGCGCAGCGTGCTGCCCGCGGGCGTGACCGTACGCGAGACGCTGGCTGCCTGCGCCCGGGATGCCGGTTGGCAAGAAACCGCAACAGGTTGGCAGCGGCCCCAGCCAGCGCCCACCCCTGCACCAGGCCCGCGACTGCATCACGCATTTTCGCTGGATGCCGCGGGCGGGCGCAAAGTTCGGGGCATTGGCATTGCCACCAGCTACAAAAATGTCGGTTTTAGCCTGGGCTTTGTCGATGAAAGCTGGGCCACCATCGAGCTGCATGGCCGCGGCGAAATTGAAAAGGTGGTGGTGCATCATGCGGGTGCAGATGTGGGCCAGGGCGCTAATACCATCAAACGGCAATTTGCCGCAGATTTTGTAGGCGTACCTCTGGACAAAGTGGAACTGGTGGCCGATGACACCGAAGTGACACAAAACAGTGGCAGCTCCAGCGCCAGCCGCCAGACCTTTATGCTGGGCAACGCTATTCAGGGTGCCGCCCAAAAGGCGCTGGCCCTGTGGCAACAAGAGGAGCGTCCGGCAATAGCCACTTATCGTTATGTGCCCCGCAAAACCACGCCCTACGATCCCGAAACAGGAGCAGCAGACCCCAACATCACCTACGGCTACTGCACGCAGGCCGCCGAAATAGAAGTAGACCTGGACACCGGACGCATCACCGTGCTGAATCTGTGGAACATCACCGATGTGGGGCGAGCAGTAAACCCAGAAATGGTGCGAGGTCAAATCATCGGATGTCTGGCACAAAGCGTGGGTTGGACCGTGATGGAAGAATTGAAGTATGACCAGGGCCAGGTTCTTACCGATAAATTCAGCACCTATCTTGTACCCACAGTTTTGGATACAGCCATTCACGTAACCCCCGGCATTTTAGAAAATCCCGACCCGCAAGGCCCGATGGGCGCCCGCGGTATGGGCGAGATGCCCTTTATTCCCACAGCGCCCGCCATTGTTGCGGCCCTGCACGATGCCACGGGCATCTGGTTTGATGAACTACCACTCACCCCAGAGCGGGTTGCCATGAAACTGCGAAAGGAACAGCGCAACTAATGTTCCGCAATCCTCCTGAACAAAACCGCGACGGCAACGACTACAGGTTAATGGTCATTGGCCATGGTCAGCGACCACAGATGCCACGCGTTTCCCACCTCCAAAGCCCCCAACTTGCCTGCACGCGACCAGCAATCTTGCACCGCCGAAACCATCTTTGCGGGGCCCTTCATGCGTAAACTCCTCATCAACGGCTGGTTTTGGGGACGCACCGATACCGGCTCGGGTCAATACTTGCACGGGCTCATCTGGCATTTGGCCCGAGCGTTGGACGATTGGCAACTGGTGATGCTCATTCCGCCCATCTACGGCGACTATCGTTTGCCGGCGCCACCTCCTGGTGTGCAAAAGATTCGGGCACCGCTCCCATTCTGGGCAATCAATGCGCAGTTGGTCAAGCTGGCCTGGGAGCAAAAAGTTTTTCCACGTTGGGCCCGTTGTGTTCATGCTGATGTGGCTTTTGTGCCCTACTGGGCTTCGCCCCTGCGCATCGATATACCGGTGGCTGTTACCATCCACGACATGATTCCGGTACTGCTGGAGCATTACGCCAGCGGTTTACTGGCCCGGGCTTATACCCGCCTGGTTTCCAAAAGTGCGCAAAACGCCGAGGCTATCTTCACCGTCAGCCAATCGGCGGCCAAAGATATTGCCCACCTGCTGAGCATCCCCCCCGATAAAATTCATGTCACCTACGAAAGCCTGGGCGTGCCGCATGCACCCGTGACTAACGAAGATGAGCTGGCCCGCATCCGCGCAGAATATGATTTACCGGAACGCTATCTCTTTTATCTGGGCGGTTTTGATCCGCGCAAAAATGTGCCGTTGCTGCTCGAAGCCTATGCCCGGGCCCGCAAATCACGCCCAGGTTTGCCACCACTGCTTATCGCTGGCAAGTTACCTAATCCCAAAAACACTTGGTTTACTGACCCGCGCCCCATTATTCAGCGCCTGGAGCTTAGCGACCACGTGCGCACCCTGGGCTTTGTACCAGATTCTCACAAACCCGCCCTTTACACCCTGGCCGAACTCTTCCTCTTCCCCTCTCGCTACGAAGGCTTTGGAATGCCCCCGTTGGAAGCTATGGCCTGCGGAACACCGGCGCTGGTGGCCGATAACAGCTCGCTGCCCGAGATTACAGGTGGCATTGTCGCCACCATCCCCACCGATGACACCGATGCCCTGGCCCGGGCCATTTGGGCTACGCTGGATGCACCACCTGCTCCCCAGGCCCTGATTGACCAAGCCAATCGCTTCTCGTGGGAAGACACCGCTGCCCGCACAGTGGCGGTGTTGCGGGCACTGGCGAATCGTACAAATCATCGATAAGAAGAGAACAAAAACTTTCTCGCTTCGTCACCTTCGAGCCTTCGTGGCCAAGGGTTAAAGATCCAGAGCTGTCATTTGCGCAACAGCAGTTCCTAAAATAACCTCTGATAACGTTTATCCTTTTCGGCAGGCGCTTATTGGTGAGAAGAAGATGTTTGATTTACGTCAAAACAAATCTGCAATTATTGGAACATCGGTGTTTTGGATAATGCTCTTTGTGGCCTACGCACTTTTTGTGCAGCGTCAGCCACAACCGGAACCCATCGAAATTATTCCTCCGGCCACCAGAACATGCCCAGAGATGGCCCAAGCAGCCACGCCCGCTCCCACGGCCACACCTTCGCCGCTGCGCATCTATGTTAGCGGAGCGGTGCGCGAACCGGGCGTTTATCGACTAAAAGCGGGAAGCCTGGTGGATGACGGCATCAGGGCAGCCGGAGGCGCACTGGCCACAGCCGACCTGGTCGCCATCAATTTGGCCCATGCCCTGCACGATGGCGAACAACTTTACATTCCCGTAAAAAATGAGACCCACGCCCCGCCAGCCCCCATCACCCGAGCCGGAACAGCGATCACCGATGCACCAACAGCAGAGCAGCCTCCCTCACCCATCGACCTGAATCTGGCCAGCGCCCAAGAGCTGGAAGCAATACCGGGCGTGGGGCCCGCCACAGCCCAACGCATCATCGACGCCCGCCCCTTTAGCAGCGTCGATGATTTGCTGCGAGTCAAGGGCATCGGCGAGGCCAAGCTGGCCAAAATGCGCCCCTTTGTGATGGTAAAATAACGTAACTACTAAATAACCTCTACCCAAAACGCAACCCTGCAAGGAGATAGCATGTCCCCAAGATTTGGCGCCCACATCAGCACTGCCGGCGGTGTTAGCAAGGCTTTTGCCCGCGCCCAGGCTGTCGGCTGCGATGCCATGCAAATTTTTACTCGTAATAACAATCGTTGGACCACCAAACCCATCGATGCCAAAGAGTTACGGCGCTGGCAGGAACAACGTCAGAAAAGCGAGATTTTCCCCATCGTTTCCCACAGCTCCTATCTCATCAACCTGGCTTCAGCCGATGATGCGCTTTGGCACAAATCGATTGATGCCATGGTGGATGAATTGGAACGAGCTGAGGCTTTGGGGCTTTTGGGCGTGGTGCTGCATCCTGGCTCTCCCAAGGACATGGGGGAAGAGTACGGCATTCAGCGCATCGCCCGCGGCCTGGAACTTTGCCATCAGCGCACCGAGAATTTCAACACACTGACCTTGCTGGAGACCACCGCGGGCACGGGCAGAAATCTGGGGTATCGCTTTGCCCAGTTGGGTGCGATTCGGGCCCAGGTTGCCAGCTCTCAGCGCATCGCTGTTTGCTTGGATACCTGTCACATCTTTGCTGCGGGCTATGATATTCGCACCCCGGAAGGCTATGCCCAAACCATGGATGAATTTGATGCCGAGATTGGCCTGGACTTGCTACGCTGCTTCCATTTCAATGATAGCAAGCACGATCTTGGCTCTCGCAAAGACCGCCACGAACACATCGGACAAGGGTTTATTGGACTGGATGGCTTCCGTTACATCATCAATGACCCCCGCTTTGCCCATGTGCCCATGTTGCTGGAAACCCCCAAAAGCAAGGACATGCACGAGGATGTGGAGAATTTAGCTGTTCTGCGTAGGTTGATAGGTCGCGTAGCTACTTAAGTAGGTGATGCTATGAAAATTGAAATGTAACGGATCATTGCCATCCAGAGCGTACCACCAAGAGCACCAAGAATTTCAAAGCTTTTTCTTTTCTTCGTGCCTTTGTGGCTTCGTGTCTTCGCGGTTTCTAGCCGGGCTACCTTAGTCGTAACAAAACATCCAAAAATCTGTGCCATCTGTGCCATCTGTGGTTGCCATGGTTTAACCACAGATTCTCACAGATTTTCACAGAAATACAGAAAACCATCCAAAAATCTGTGCCATCTGTGCTATCTGTGGTTGCCATCTTCGCCATTCGCTGAGATGCACAGCGTTTTTCTCAAGTTTCAAATGTGCAGCTACTTAACGATGTCCCCTATCGCACTGGCAGCACCATGTCGTAAGGAAAGTCGGAAAGATTGATGATTTGGCCCGTTTCATCCAGAGTGATGGTATCCTCGATGCGTACCCCCCAACCTTCCTGCGGGAAGTAAAGTCCTGGCTCCACGGTAACAACATGTCCCGGCTGCAACGGAATTTGCGGGCCAACAGTGCTAAATCGCGGCTGCTCATGAATATCCAGCCCCACGCCGTGGCCCAGGCTGTGGATGTAGCCTGAGGTGATTTGCGGATTTTGGCAGAGGGTGGGGTAGCCTTTGGCTGCAAAAAGGTCGCAGGTCAGGGTTTGATAGGTTCCCCCAAGCTCGCCCAGGCGGATGGCAGCCATAACATCATCGAAAACACTCTTGACATCTTGCCATCGTCGGGCCAGCGCGTCGGGTGCGTAGCCCAAAAAGAAGGTGCGGGTGATGTCGTGGAAATAGCCGGAGGCCCGATCCCGCGGGAAAATATCGAAGATGATGGTTTCGCCCAAACGCAGCGGCATATCGTAGCGCCCGGCATTGTGCGGAATTCCGGCATCCCGCCCCTGGCTGAAGATGTTTTCGTGAGGTTCTTCCAAATTACGTTTGACCAGCTCCAGACGGATGAAGGCTTTCACATCGCCGATGGTCAGCGGCTCACCATCCTTTTTGCGCAAAAGGCCCGCGCGGGCGTGGTGATGGCTCAGAAAATCGAAAACATTGGCAATGACTGCGGTGGTAGCTCGCGCGGTCGCGCGTAGCAGTTCGATTTCGCGGGCATCTTTGGTTTGACGAGCCTGAGCAAAAAGCGTTTCGCCACTTTCGCCTACCACCTCGATCTCGGGCGAGGCCACGTCCAGCGCAGAGAGAAAACGCCAGCCAAAACCGATGTCGTGCATCCCGTAAAACGCCACCCGCCCGGTAACATGATACTCTGCAAAGATTGCCCGCCACTGCGCCACCCGCGCGGCCAGCACATCCCCCGCCGCAGCTTCAAGATAACGGCTCAGAGGAAAATCATGCCACAGGCGCACCGGATAGCCGCTGGTTTCGGCATTTTCTCGCTCCAGCACGCTGGCCAACAGCACCTGCGCGCCCGAAAGCGTTTGCAAGAAAAAACCGCCACTAACCTGCGCCCCACCCACCAAATACGCCAAATCGCTGCTGGTGCTGGTGTCGCCATAAACCACAATGGCGTCCAATCGACGTTCAATCATCAATTGCAAAAGATCAGATTTCATAAAAAACTCCAAAGAAAAAAGTGAAACCGGGCCCAAGGGCAAACCGGTCGAAGGCTGGGAACATTTTACACCCAAAAGCCGTCTTTTTGATAGAATAACTTCATCCATTCACTCCAGGAGAACCTCTCATGCGCAGCTACCTGCTTTTTGTTATGATGATTGCCATCCTGCTGGCCCTGACAGCCGCTTGCGCCCCGCCCGCTCCTGATTCACTCCAACCAACGCCTACGCTAAACCTGGCCAATCCTGCATCAGCCTATTGCGAAGAGCAAGGACACAAGCTGGAAATCCGCAAAGATGACCAGGGCAATGAACAGGGATTTTGCATTTTTGAAGATGGCAGCGAATGTGAAGAATGGGCCTTCTTTCGCGGAGAATGTGGCATGGATCAAGCCAACAAGCTCAGTTTGAACATTGTGGAAGCTGCGGGCCTGCAGAGCACCCAGAAAATCATCCTCTCCTCCTTCAATATCAATTCCGCCGATGCCGACACCCCCGAGCAGCCACGCATGCCCGGGCCCAAGGTACTACTGGAGATAACCGATCCTGACCAAATCGAAGCCTTGATTGCACCGCTAAACCAAACCTTGCCCCTGGTGACCCCCATGCGCTGCCCTCCCTTCTACATTTTGGCCTTTCAACTCAAAACCAACGACACCACAGAAATAAGTCTGGGCTACTGTGGCTTGCGCGGCAGCGAGCCCTATTGGCACGATAAAGCGCTGCGCCCGCCCGATGATTTCACCAAGCGATTCAACGCTCTCCTGGCCGATGCCGGCATTCCGCAACGGTAGCGCCGCCCCACAACAGCTAATGAACCAACGTTTTGAGCAACTTCTAACCGAAATCGAAGCGGGCCAGATTCTTGATGTGAGCATTGGCCTGCATTGGACCCTGGTCACGGCCCAGGTAGGCGAAAGCATCCGCTCGGGCCTGGCCACCACCCTCACCAGCAGCGGGCATCATCACCGCGATTGGCCCGATGTGCGCCAGCCGGGACAACTACAAACTTTGCCTGCAGCAGAGCTGGCTGCACTGTGCAACGCGTTTAGCCCGGTAGAGCGCAGCGTGGGCCTGGCTGCCATCAATGCACTGCTGCCACGCATGCCTGGACGTTGGATAGAGATCAACGCCGAGGAGCTCATTGCCCAGGCGGGCGCGGACAAAACAGTGGCCATGGTGGGACACTTTCCTTTTACGCAGCGTTTGCGGCAACGGGTGGGCGCACTGCACGTGTTGGAGCTGGAGCCGCGGGGAGATGACCTGCCCGCGGCCCGCGCACCCGACATCATCCCCCGGGCCGATGTTTTAGCCATCACCAGTTTAACCTTGCTCAATCGCACCCTGCCCGAGCTGCTGGCTCTACGCAAAAAGGATGCGTTGGTGCTACTCATGGGCCCCAGCACCCCCATGTCGGCGACGCTATTCCAGTGGGGTATCGACATCCTCTCGGGCGCAGTGGTCACGCAGCGCGAGAAGGTGCGCGCGGGACTCTGCCAGGGCGCTGGTTTTCGACAACTGCACAAAATGGGCGTGCGCCTGGTAAGTATGAGAGGGTAAATTAGATATGCTCCGGCCCGACGCGTAATCTGGGGCGCAACAGCATCAGTGTACAAAATGCCCGATGAGTCCGATGGCGATGTTGTAGATGGCATGGAAGAAGAATGTGGTCGTGGTATTCGTGCGCTTACGCGTCCATCCCAGTGCCAGTCCCAGCAAAAAGACGACCAGTGTTGCCACGCTAATGCCATATTGATTGTGGGTAAGTGCGAAAATAGCCGCGGTAAAAACAATGCCGAACCGAGGTTGCAGCGCTCCGCGGAAGGTCAACTCTTCGCCTAGAGCAGCGGCTGCTCCCAGGGTAATAATGCCGAACATGGAGTCTAGCAGGGGCCCGATGAGCTTTTGCGTCAGGGCATCAACGTTGGGGTCTGTGTCCAGGCCAAGTTTTTCCAGCAGCAACATCAGGGGGAAGAGCAACACAAAGGCCCCCAAGCCCAGATAGATGCCCAGCATGATTTTTCTCCAGCCGGGCCAGACAAGCCCCAAGCGTTGCCGTACCTGCGGCCACGAGCGCCGCGAGAGCCAGCCAACGCCCACCAGCGCCATCAGCGCCATCAAACCATTTTGCAGCCACAATTGCAAAATCATCTGAATCGGCGCAACATCGGGCGCATTAGTCAGTGCCTGCGAAGCTGTTTCCATGCCAATGCCCGTAATCAACCACATATTGACCAAAATCAACACGCTAAACGCCCAGGTCACGGCAACGGTAGCGCTGTTGGGGTCGTGCGGCATGGCTCGGGCCAACAAGCGACGCACCGGGGGCAGCAACAGGGTTAATCCTGCTAGTGCCAGCAGCACTAACCCAAGGCCGATTTTGGGCAACAGGTGCATTACATGAATCACCTCTTCCGGCTCCATTCCTTGAGCATGATAAAGTGTTGAAAGCGATGCTGTATCGGCGTAGCGGGTGTAGGCGATGCCCATCAGCAAAAGCAAGACACCAATCAACGCCAACAGGCCCCACATCATCCCCAACAAGAGATGAACAACAATAGCCAGCCCTCGTTTATCTTCAGAGCGTTGTTTGTCGGCCATTTGCGCCAGCCACAACAGAAAGATGAGGGGAACGAAGAGGATGACAAGGTTTAGATAGGTCATGGTTGTTAGCGCAATGGCCAGATGAGTGGTGTGAGCAGGACAACAGAGAGTCCCATGAATAGCACGGGAGGAAGATTGACTTTGAGATAATCCCAAAAGCTGTAACGCCCGGGCACGCGCAAAAGCAGTGCGATGATGTCGGAGATGGGCGTCAGGAATGAGGCGCTGACGCCAGCCATCACAGCCATGACAAAGGGTTCGGGGCGCAGGCCATTGTTTTGGGCGATGAAGATGGCAATGGGTGTGAGTACCAGAGCCAGCACCGAGTTGGAAAGTGCTTGGGTGAGCAGCACGCTGATGGTGAAAAGTGCGGCCAGCAGCGCATAGGGCCCGATGCCTGCCAAAAGCCACAAAAAGCCTTGTCCCATCACCGCTGCCAGGCCCGAGTTGTTGATAGCTGTGCCCAGAGGCAACAGGGCAGCAATAAAGATGATGATTTTCCAGTCGATGTCATCATAAGCTTCTTGCGGGCGCACCGCTCCCGAGATAATGGTGGCCAATGCCCCCATCACGGCAGCCATGGGCAATGAAATCCAGGGCAAGATGCTCAACACAATCACGCCCACCAAAATTCCCAGCATGAGCCGGGCGTGCTGGCTAACGATGTCTTCGGGTCTGGGGCCCAGTTGCGAGAGGATGATCAAATCAGCCTCTTTGCGCAAATGATGCAGTTGTCGCGGTGCGCCCTCCACCAACAAGCGATCGCCAGCCTGCAATGTGGTGCTGCTCAGTTGCTGGGCGGTAGCCTTGCCATCATGCAAAATGGCCAGCACATTCAGTTGGTAGCGCCGCCTGAATGTGAGATCGGCCAGGGTGTGTCCCACCAACGATGAGTAGGGAGGAATCAGAACTTCGGCCAGCTCCATTTCATCGGGTGTCAGCCGAGCCAGGTCGATGAGGGTGATAGAGCCTTTTGGTTCGAGATGATGAATAGAGGCCAGTTGCAGCACATCGGCACGATTGCCCTGTACCACCAATTCGTCATTTTCATCCAGTGTCAAATCGGGCCAGGGGCGGAAGGGTGCCTGGCCCGGATGTGCCACACCCACCACGCTGACCCCCCAGCGTTGGCGCAATCCCAAATCGCACAACCGTTGTCCCACCCAATTGGACGCGGCCCGAATGCGTAGGCGGTAAAATTGATCGGCAATATGATAGGTTTTGCTGAGCTCGTGCAAATTGGGCCCAACCTGCACCGGACGCTCCCCTGTATCTGGCAGCAACTTTTGCCCGATGGTCAACATCCACGCCAAACTCAGCACCAGCGTGGGCAATCCCACCACGGCACTGGAAAAAAGCCCCAGTGTCACGCCTGTTTGCTGGTGAAACAAATCAGCCACAATCAGACTGGGCGGTGTGCCCAGCAGGGTAAGATACCCCCCCAGCGCTGTAAAAGTGCCCACAGGCATCAGCAACTTGCCCAGGGGCATGCGACTGGCCCTGCTCATGCGATACCCCAGCGGCAGCATGATGACCAATGCCGCCAGATTGGCCATAAAGGCAGAAAAGAGGCTTGTGACCACGAACAACAGGCCCGAAAGCCGCCGCGGCGATCGTCCCCCCACCTCCAGCATCCAGCGCCCCACCAAAGCAATGGCCCCCGAGCGATTCAGCCCGCCCGATACCACGTAAATGCCTGCCAGCGTGATGGTGGCAGAGGCTGAAAATCCGGTCAGCGCCTCGGTACTGGTGAGGACGCCGCCCAAATAAAGCGCCACCAATGTGCCCAGCGCCACCCAGTCCATAGAAAATCGCCCGCTGGCAATCATGCCCACATTGAGCAGCATGACCGCTGCGGTAAAAAGGGTGTGCCACTGGTGCGGGATGAGCATCATTTGAATCCCAGCCTGCGTTCTTTCATGCTCACCCAGCGATTGTGCCCCAGAATGAGATGATCGAAGACTTCGATGTTGAGAATGCGGCCAGCATCCACAATGCGCCGGGTCAGCACCACGTCATCGGGCGAGGGCGTGGGGTCGCCGCTGGGATGATTGTGCGCCACGATGATGCCTGCAGCATTCTGGCGAATGGCCTCTTTGAAGATTTCGCCCACCCGAATGCTGGTGGTGTTCAGTGTGCCTTTGTAGATGGTGGGCGTGGCAATGACCGCGTTGCGGGTGTCGATAAGCACCACCTTGACATATTCTTGCTCGGCATAGGCCAGCTCCGGCATGAGCAAACGGGCCACTGTTTCGGGCGAATCGACTTTGGGGCGAGCTTCGGCACTGGCCCGCATCACCCGTCGCCCCAGCTCGATGGCGGCCAGAATTTGCGCAGACTTGGCCGCGCCCACTCCATGATGCTGCTGAAGCTCGGTAAAACTGGCCCGGGCCAGCACGCTCAGTGAGCGATAATGGCGCATCATGGCCGTCGCCATATCGATTACGTTGATGCCCTGGGCACCGCTGCGCAAAATGATGGCGATAAGTTCGGCATCGCTCAGTGCGTTCGGGCCCAGGCGGGCCAAACGTTCACGCGGGCGTGTGCCCTCGGGCAGCTCGTGAATGGTGTAAGTGGGTTTCTGAGACTTGTTTTCCGTCATCATGCACGCTATTTTGGTTACTACTTACTAAGGTAGCCCGGCTAGAAACCACGAAGACACGAAGCCACAAAGGCACGAAGAAAAGAAAAAGCTTTGAAATGCTTGGTGTTCTTAGTGTCTTTGCGCCTTTGTGGTGATTGAAGTCGGGTACGTTAGTCGTTACCTATTTTGCCTTTGATGGCACTAAACTGGCAATTTTTAGGGGCCTTAAACGATGAATTGCCTGCACAAATGTGATGGTTTATAATGGAGCCGTGTCCCAATTCGACCCTTCCAACAATACACAACACGATGCAGGAGTTACGCATTATGGAAATCATCAAGGTCTCGGCCCGATCACGCTCAACCGCGGTGGCCGGTGCAATTGCGGGGGTCATACGCGAAAAGCATTATGCCGAAGTACAGGCTATTGGCGCCAGTGCGGTTAATCAATCACTCAAGGCAACGGCCATTGCCCGAGGATACCTGCAAGAAGATGGCGTCACCATTGCCTGCATTCCCGTTTTTACCGATGTGATGATCCAGGGGCTGGAACGTACTGCCATCAAGCTGGTGATTTGGACTTTGCCCCAAGAGACACTGCCTCAGCGGCTATTGGATTTGCTGACACAGGAGCAATTGGCCAAGCTGGAGACGCCGTTAACATTGGTGGAGGCGTTGGAATCCTGACGTGCTAAGTTGTTCTGATCGATTTTAGCAAACGCCGCCAGCCTTCGTCATCTTCTCCGGGGATAAAGGGGATGTAAAGGGTCGCGCGCTGCAATAATTGGCCGTAGCGCTGGCGGATGGCGGGGCCCAGGTCTTCCCACGTGCCGCTCAGTGCAAAGGTCTCCACCATGTCGTCGCTGATGAGCGCTGGCATTTGGGCCCATTGTTTGCGGGCGGCCAGTCGTCCCAGACGTTCGCCAACATCGGCCCAGCCATGTTGTGCCAGCACCGGTCGATAGCTGGGGGTAGAGGCGTAAAAGGCGATTTGAGTTCGTACTTCCTGGCGGCGTCGGGCCCGGGTTTCGGGGTCATCGCCCACGATGGCAAAAAGTGTGCTACTCAGGGCAATCTCCGAGCTATCGCGGCCACTTTTGGCGGCTCCGGCCTGCACCCACGGGCGAATGTGCTGCCGCAGGTAAGCCACGGAATGGAAGGGATGCACATGGAAGCCATCGCACAGCTCACCGGCCAGCTCGCACAGGTGGCGATTGACGCCCGCAATATAAATGGGAATCTGGGGATGCTGAACGGGCCCGGGATCAAAGAAGGGGGACATCAGGGTCATTTTGTAGAATTTGCCCCGAAAGTTGAGCTTCTCGCCCTGTTGCCAGCTTTGCCAGATGTGTCGCAGCGCTAAAATGTATTCTCGTAATCGGGCCGCCGGATGGCTCCAGGGCATGGCAAAGCGACGTTCGATGTGTGGTTTGATTTGCGTGCCCAGCCCCAGGATGAAACGGCCATTGCTGTAGCGGGCTAAATCCCAGGCGGTGTATGCGGTGTGCATGGGACTACGAGCAAAGGCCACGGCAATGGCTGTGCCTAATTCGATGGTCTCGGTGTGTTCAGCGACCAATGCCATTTGCGGGAAGGGGTCATGCCGGGTCTCGGGCGTCCAAATGGCGTCGAATCCCAGCAATTCAGCGCGCTTTGCTGTATTCCGAATTTGCTCCAGTGTATCGGCATGCAGCACGATGTCCAGTTTCATGGTGGAAAACCCTGTGGATAACCTATGGAAAACGGGGAAAAGTTGGGGATTGTGTTGGGAAAATCTGAGGAAAAGGCCTCTTGTCTCCAAGTATCCCACAGGAGCGGGGCGGATATCAAATTGACCGGGGAGTGGGGAAGCCGTTGATCAGGTTGAAATGTAATGGTTCACGGTTCGCTGTTCACGGTTCACGGTTCACGGTTCGCTGTTCACGGTTCACGGTTGGGCGCCATCCGCGGGCAGCGTTTCGTAGTCAATCGCCAGCTCCTCCGTCAAAAAAACGTGTCCCGGCGAGTCTGCGACTCGGCGGGTTGCCCGCGGGCCTAGGATTTCAGGTTCAAGGTTTGCTGGTTGAAGGTTGTGCCTGCCTGCGCGCACATCATGCGCCCGCGTCCCCGCCCGTCCTCGTCCGGCGCCCGAACAAATCGCCTCAGCGCCTGTCAGCTTGCGGCTCGGGCCTTGGGGCCGCGCCACTTCCCTCCACGCCCCGCCACCCCGCCGCCTGCGCCGGGCGCCCAACCTCCAAACCTTGAACCGTGAACCGCGAACCGTGAACCGTGAACCGTGAACCCTCCAGACAACAATGCCAGCTTGCTCATTGGCAATAACTCTGCTAACCTTTATCAATAATAACTTTACAGTTACTACTAAGGTAGCCCGGCTAGAAACCACGAAGCCACGAAGCCACAAAGGCACAAAGAAAGAAAAGTTTTGAAATGCTTGGTGTTCTTAGTGTCTTTGTGCCTTTGTGGTGATTGAAGTCGGATACGTTAGTCGTTACACTTTACAAGTCTTTGTTCTCATTTAGCCACGAAGACACAATGGCACGAAGAAAGAAAAAACACATTTCATCGCCCAACGGAGGCAGCTTATGCGCGTGGTGGCCATCATTCTGGCTGGCGGCGAAGGCTCCCGGTTGACCGTTCTTTCGGCCCATCGG
>CAZMDD010000120.1:0-30373 GCA_964565065.1 uncultured Caldilineales bacterium
TGTCTGTTGATTTCCCGATATTTTGGCGAATTTCATCTGTTTCTTAACATTTTCCATTGACCGGGGCACATCCTTGTGTTATCCTGTCTTGTGGCGCATGGCACCAATGCGGCAGCAATGCCAGCGCGCCTATAAATCCAAACCTGATTTCTCAATACTCAGTAATCTATCTTCGGCAATTTTAATGTCAACCCTAAAACGCTATTGGCAAGACCCATATCGCAAAAGCTTTACTGCCCGCGTGGTGCAGCGTCTGAATGGCGAGCGCCCGGGGGTTATTCTTAATCGCACGCTGTTTTATCCTCAGGGCGGTGGCCAACCTGCCGATACCGGCGTGCTCGCGGGCGTGCCTGTGCTGGATGTTTCTATCGACGCTCACGATAACATCATTCATTGGCTGGCTGCACCGCTGCCCGAGGCCGCGGATGAAATCGAAGGGGTGCTCGATTGGGCCCGCCGCTACGATCACATGCAGCAACATAGCGGCCAGCATCTGCTTTCTGCCGCTTTCCAGGATGTTTTGTATCGTCCCACCATCGGCTTTCATCTCAGCGAAAGCACCGTTACCATCGATTTGCCAGGCCCGCCTCCAGATGACGAAGCTCTGGCCCGGGTGCTGGCTTTTGTGCAGGATGCTATCTTGCAAGCCCTGCCTATTACCGCCCGTTTGCTGCCCCGGAACGAAGCCTTGCAACTGCCCTTGCGCAAGGCTCCCAGCGTGGCCGGCCCCATTCGCGTGGTCGAGATTCATGGCCTGGATTGGTCGGCCTGCGGGGGCACGCACCTGCGCAACACCGCCGAAATCGGGCATTTGGTCGTGACCCGCCTGGAGCGTCGTGGCGATCAAACCCGTGTCTACTTCCTCGCGGGCGCCCGGGCCTATGCCGATCATGTGCAGCGCCTGCGTGTGACGCGTGACCTGGGCGCATTGCTCACTACCAGTCTGGACGAACTGCCCGCGACTGTGGCCCGGCTGCAAGAACAGGTGCTGCAAAGCCAGCGGGCGCTACGACAGGCCCAAGAGCAGCTTACCCAGGCTGAGGCCCGCCGCCTGATTGCCGAAGCTCCTAAAACCGCGGGCGTGGATGTGGTTTATCACATCCTGCAAACCGATGACCCCAAAGCCATCACACATCTGGCCAAAACTCTGGTTGCCACGCCCAACGTGGTGGCGCTGCTGGGTTGGGTGGATGGCGGTAAGGCTCGATGGGTGGCCGGGCGCAGTGCCAATGTTCCTCTGGACATGAAAGAGGCGCTGGCTGGCTTGCAGGAGCGTTTTGCAGTGCGGGGCGGCGGAACATCTGAGATGATTCAGGGGGTAACCACCGATGCCACCATGCTGAATCGAGTTCTGCATTTGTTGCAGGCCTTTGCCTTTGATTTAGCCGATGTTGATGCTTAGCCTTCCAGGTTCAAAGTTCTATTAGCGAGCAACTATGTTTGAATTAGCCCCCGGCGTTTATGCTGAAACCAGCTTTTACAATAGCAACACCGGCTTTATCGTCACCGATGAAGGGGTGGTTTGCTTTGATACGCCCATGATTCCCAACGAAGCCAAGGCCTGGCGTGCCACCATCGATGAAACCAGTGGTGGGTTGCCCATCCGTTCGGTGATTGTGACTGACCATCATCGCGGGCATTGCCTGGGCAGCCAATGGCTTAGCAACAAGGTCATTGCCCACGAAATCGCGTGGAAGCACATGCGCAACTACAGCGATAATTTCAAGCAGCGTGTGCGTGACAGCTTCAAGAAACAGCCTGAGATTCGGGCGCAATTCACCGATTTACAGATCATCGTGCCGACCGTTACGTTTCAAGATAAACTCACGGTGGTGCGCGGGAATCGGGCGGTGCGCGTGCTGCATGTCAAGGGGCACACGCCCGCCACCAGCATCATCTGGCTGCCCAAAGAACGCGTGCTCTTTGCCGGTGACATCGTTTGGCTGGATCAGCATCCTTTTATGACACAAGCCAATTCGCGAGAATGGCTGGATGCCTTGCGCCTCATCCAAAAACTGAATCCCAAGTACATCGTGCCGGGCCACGGGCCCATCAGCAGCGTGCAAGAGCTGGATTATCTCATCGAGTATTTGACCTTTTTGCGGGAGCGAAGCCGCAATTTGTTCGATGCGGGCCTGACCAAGCAGGAAACAGCCAGTCTGCTGACCCCCGAGATGCGTCCCTGGTTCCCCATCCCCTCCAAGCGCTCCTCCAAGATTGAGTCGCAGATTCGCTCGGGCATCGGGCGGGTGTACGATGAATTTCGCCGCGAGCGCGAGGCGCAAGAAGCTAAAGCCACACCCCCGGCAGCCTGAACATGGCCCATTCCATTCCCCGACAAAAATTAACGCAGGCCGATGCACTGCGAGATTTGTTGGAAGAAAGCTACATCGCTGCTGTCAACAGCCAAGGCCTGGGCCCCGACCGCGCTCATCGCTTGTTGCTCAATCTGGATATGATTCTGGCGTTTTTGCACGATTTGCAGGAAATGGGCGTGGATTTGCGGGCGGAACGGGCCCGATGGCTGGAAGTTCAGGGCGCGGTCCGTCGTCATGCCGACACCCTGCGCGCCGAGTTAGCACCCCTGGGCGGGCTCAAAACTCTGCGCAAATCCCATGAGAAACGACCTTCGCGCACCGAACGCTGGTGGTGGTGGCTTGATGTTCGTGCCCGACAGCATGCTCGGGGGCGTCTGTTCAAATTGCTGGCCAGCATCGCAGCGGTGTTGGTGCTGGGCGTAGCCGCCTACTGGGCCTTTGGCAAGCTGTTTCCGGTGGATCCGCAAGTCTCGCTGGCTTATGAACATAAAATCAATGCAGAAAACTTTTTGACCACTGGCGACACCGCTGCTGCCATGACCGAGCTGGAGCTGGCCCATCAGGCCATGCCCGGCGAGCTGGACATCGACTGCTTGCTGGCCGTGCTTTACGAGCATGAGGAACAGTCGCAAAAAATGGAGGCATTGTTGGCTTCGTTATTTGCCAGTTACGAGCCGGCTGTGGTGCGTACCAGCCTGGCGCAATCTTACATGACCCTGGGGGATGTTGAAAAAGCGCGGCCTTTGGCCCGGCAAGCCATTGCCGATGACCCCGCCAATCCACAAGGGTATCTTATTTCAGGCATGATTTTTGAGGCTGACGGCGACACTCAGCAGGCTGTCGAGGCTTATCAGCGGGCCGCAGATGTAGCCAACCAGGCTCAGGATTTTCAAACAGAGGCATTTGCCAAGATTCGTTTGGCGACCCTGCTGCAAAAAGCACGGGGTCCCGTTCCGCTCCCCGCTCAGTAGCATCACATCCAACATTATGGTTCCTCCCGAATTGCTAACGCCCTACACTGTGAATCTGGCAGGCGTCACCCGCGACCTGCCCCGTATCGAGATTGCGCCCGGTGTGGTCATCGCTCTGGTCAACATTCTGGGCGACACCGCCCTGACCGAAGCTGTGGCTCATGCTTTGGTGGCCAAGCTGCCCCCCGAAACCGAAGTGCTTATCACGCCCGAAGCCAAAAGCATTCCGCTCATCTACGCTATGGCTGTTAAAAGTGGCTTGCCCTACGTGGTGCTGCGCAAAACCCGCAAGCCCTACATGAACGATGCCATCAGCGCAGAGGTCGTGACCATCACCACTGGCACACCGCAACTTTTGTGGATGGATGGCAAGGATATTGACTTGGTGCGTGGCCGCAACATCCTCTTTGTGGATGATGTTATCTCCACCGGTAGCACCCTGCGTGGCGCCGAAACCCTTATCAAAGATGCCGGTGGCCACCTCATCGCCTCCGCCGCCATCATGGTCGAGGGCGATAATCCTGAATGGGATGCTGTTCTCTCGTTGGGCCGCCTGCCTGTGTGGTTCGCCGAATCGTAAGAAGCAAACAACTTCTTTTGCCCTCTCGCTCTCATCCTCGTTATCATGCTCGAAAAACTTGCACAAATCGAAAAACATTATCAGGAACTCCAACAGCAATTAGCAGACCCTGAAATTGCTGCCGATTATCAGCGCGCGGGCAAAATTGCCCAGGAACAGGCTGAAATTCGTGAAATCGTCGAAACTTATCAGCTTTATCGGCGAGTACAGCAAGAGATGCAAGAGGCTGAAGAGATGGTGGCCCTGGAAGATGATGCGGAGATGCGGGAGATGGCTGAAACTGAATGGAAGGCTCTCAAACAACAATCGGGGCAACTGGAAGCGAGACTCAAAAAGCTACTCATTCCCAAAGACCCGCGCGATGCCAAGAATGTCATTGTAGAAATTCGGGCCGCGGCAGGCGGCGATGAAGCGGGCCTGTTTGCCGCCGATCTCTTCCGGCTTTATTCCCGCTACGCTGAACGCCACCGCTGGAAGGTTTCGGTGCTTTCCAGCAATCGTAGCGGCATTGGCGGCTACAAAGAAATCATCTTCCAGGTCAAAGGCGCGGGCGCTTACAGCCGACTCAAATATGAATCGGGCGTGCATCGAGTGCAACGTGTGCCCGAGACAGAATCGCAGGGCCGCATCCACACCTCTACCGTCACGGTGGCTGTTTTGCCCGAGGCAGATGAAGTGGAAATCGATGTGAGTCCCAACGATATCCGCATCGATATTTTCCGCTCCAGTGGCCCGGGAGGGCAAAGTGTCAACACCACCGATAGCGCGGTGCGTCTCACACATCTGCCCACGGGGCTGGTGGTAAGCTGCCAGGATGAAAAGAGCCAGCTCCAAAATCGCATCAAGGCCATGTCCATCCTGCGGGCACGTCTTTACGATTTAGAAGTCAAGCGCCAGGAAGCGGCATTGGGCGCTGAGCGACGCTCGCAACTGGGCGGCGGCGACCGCAGTGAGAAAATCCGCACCTACAACTTCCCGCAAAACCGCGTCACCGATCATCGCATTGGCAAAAGCTCTTACAATTTACCTGCGGTGCTGGATGGCGAACTGGATGACTTTATCGACGAACTTGCGCTGGCCGCAGAAACAGAACGCCTGCAAGCTGTCTCATAAGCTGCTCAATCCCCCCTTTCACGCATCACGTCCATGTCTCTGATAGCGATCCTGCTCATCATCGTCATCCTCCTTTTGGGGATACTCATCTACCTGGTGCTCACCCGTGGCGATATCGCACCGGAGCATGTCGAGGTGGCCATCAACCGCGCCATGCAGCAAACGGGCCTGGAACAAACCATCGGGCGGCTTGAAACCTACGCCCGTGACATCCGCCACGATTATCGTTCGCTGGATCGCATGTTGCGCGTGCCCACCGCCCGCGGCTCTCTGGGCGAAATCGCGTTGGAGCAAATCCTGGCCGATCAGCTCCCGCCCGACATGTTTGGCATCCGGCAGCGCCTTTTCGATGGCGAAATCCCTGATGCCACCATCAAATCGACCAACGGCATCATTGTCATCGATTCCAAATTTCCCCTGGACAATTACCGCCGCTGGCGTGAGAGCAAAGACCCCAAGGCCCGGGCCCAACACCAGCGACGTTTTCTCAACGATGTGAGCGGACATCTGGATAAAATCGCCAGCACCTACATCCGCCCGGAAAAAGGAACCACCGAATTTGCCTTCGCCTTCATTCCTGCCGAGAGCGTTTACTACTTTTTGGTCACACACGGCTACGATTTGTTGCGGGAATACGCGCATCGCGGGGTGCAAGTGGTCTCGCCCTTGACGCTGGCTCACAAAATCGAGCTGATTCGGGCGGGCGTTCATGCCCGACGCCTCTCTGAGCAGGCAGAGCAGGTGCGCAACGACATCATCGAGCTTTCGCGGCGTTTTGCCCAGGTGGATGAGGCGTGGCGTGTTTTTTATGGCACACATTTTCGCAATGCCGGCAACAAGGCCGATGAGCTGGACGCGGCCTATCAGCGCCTGCGGGAAACCTTCGAAGGCATTGCCCGGCTGGGTTGAGCATGGGGCAAAATTCAGTGGCCGATTTGTTGGCCGAAGCCAGCCGCGTCCTGGCCCGGGCCCATGTTGATTCCCCGCATCTGGATGGGGAACTACTGCTGGCCCATGTGTTGGAGGTCGATCGATCCTGGCTCATGGCACACCCGCGGGCGCTGCTTAGCTCCGAGCAGGTGGCCCGATGGCACACATTGCTGGCCCGACGCGTCGCGCGTGAACCCCTGGCCTACATCATCGGGCAACGCTGGTTTTATGATAGCCTGCTGCACGTTACGCCCGCGGTACTCATTCCCCGCCCCGAGACCGAGGAACTGGTAGAGCGGGCCCTGGCCTGGCTGCAAACGCATCCTCGGGCCCAGGTGGCCGATATTGGCACTGGCAGTGGCGCCATCGCTTTGATGTTGGCCAAGCACGCGGCCAACGCCCACATCCTGGCCACCGACATAAGCGCCGCGGCCCTGGATGTGGCTCGCGGCAATGCACAGCAATTGCAACTGGCTTCTCGCATCACCTTTTTGCAGGGAGATTTACTAGCGCCCTTGCCTGGTGCAGTGGATTTGCTCATCGCCAATTTGCCCTACGTGCGCCAGCGTGACCGCGCGGGCCTTACGCCCGAGGTACGCGTGCACGAGCCTGCCCTGGCCCTGTTCAGCGGGCCCGAAGGCCTGAACCATCTGCAACGCTTTTTGACCGCCGCACCCCGCTACCTGAATCCAGGTGGCTGCATCCTGCTGGAAATCGGTTATGACCAGGGAGACGTGGTGGCGGCGCTGGCCGCCCGGCATTTTCCGCGGGCCACCATCACCATACACCAAGACCTGTCGGGCCACCCCCGCATCGTGGAGATAACATGATTAAACTCTTTGCCACTGATTTGGATGGCACCCTTCTTGATCACGACGGCCACATCGCTGATGAAGATGTGGCTGCTTTGCGCCGGGCCCGCGAGATGGGCGTCACCGTAGTCATCGCCACCGGGCGCATGCCCACCATCATCGATCCCATCCTCGAACGCCTGGAAGTACAGCCCCACGAGCCAGTGGTTGGTGCTCAGGGCAGCATGATTACCCGCCGCAACGGCGAATTGCTGCACAGCCTGACACTGGCTGAAGAATTGGTTCATACAGCCGCGGCAATTGCCCGCGAGTTTGACGCAGTGCCCGTCTTTTACACGGCCACCGACATTCTAATGGAGCGTATGGCGTTTTCGGTGGAGGAGGATGCTTTTTGGTTGGGAGATGCCCTGCGTTACGACCCCAACGCGTTGGATAACATCTCGGGCGAATTGATCAAAATGCTGGCAGTTCATCCCGATCCCACTGCCATCGATGCACTGCTGCCCGCCATGCAGACCGCCATGGGGCAGCAGGCCGACGTGGTGCGTTCTCACCATTGGTTTGTCGAGGCAGTGAATCGGCGGGCCAACAAAGGTGCAGCTATTGCCTGGATTGCTGAGCGATTGGGCATCCGGCAGCACGAGGTTTTGGCCATTGGTGATGCTGGCAACGATGTGAGCATGTTGCGCTGGGCCGGGCACAGCGCCGCGCCCGCCAATGCCGCGCCCGATGCCCGCGCCGTGGCCGACTGGCTGGCTCCCACCCTGCAGGAACACGCGGTCGCAGCGACCCTGGCCCACTTCCTGAAAATCTAGGCGTCCGCCTCACGCCTGCTTCCACCATTCGCAGATGCCCATGGCCTGCTTCCACGCGGCAATGGCCATCTCGCGTGAAGCATTATCCAGCGGAGCCAGCGGTGCGCGGGGCTCGCCAGCCTGAAAACCACGATAGTTGAGCAATGCCTTGATGGCGGGAATGCCCATGGGGCCGATTTTTCCGTGCAGGTCAGTCACAGCTCGTTGCAACGCCGCGGCCCGGGCCATCTCTTCATCCTGCACCGCCTGCCATAGCGCCACCATCAGCTCGGGAATGATGTTGGAAAACGCAGTGATGCTGCCAGCCGCGCCCATGCTCAGCGCAGGATAGGCCAGATTGGGGCTGCCCGCAAACAGCGTGAACTGCTGGCCTTCCTGGATGCCAATTTGCAGCGCCACCCGTTTCAAATCTCCTGATGAATCCTTGATGCCCACGATGTTGGGGTGTGCTGCCAGCTCTTGGATGAGGTCCAGCGGTAAATCATACGTGGTGAAAGCGGGCACGGTGTACAGCAGTAGGGGAATGGGGCTTTCGTTGGCCAGGGCCAGAAAATGCAGGCGCTGAGCCTCGGTTTTGCCGCGGGTATAATAAACAGGTGTCACCACCAAAGCCGCGTCCGCGCCATCTTCTGCTGCCCATTTCAGATTTTGTAGCGTCTTTTCGGTGCTTTCGGCGCCGCAGCCCGCCAACAAGAATCTATCTTCTGGAATCGCGGTACGCGCGGCTTGCAACACTGCGCGTCGCTCTTCATCAGTTAGATACATAAATTCGCCCGTACTGCCAAAGATGAGGAATCCATGCACGCCCGTTTTGAGCCAGCGGGCGATGTTGGCTTGCATGGCCTCAGGCGAGGCTTGCTGGTCGATAAAAGGCGTTACACATGCGGGGACAATACCGTGCAGTTTCATCATCGCTCCTGGTTAAGTAGGTGATGCCATGAAAGTTGAAGGGTTCATTGCTATCCAGAGCGTGCCACTAAGAGCACAAAGGCACATCTGGTTAAGGCGTTTGGGTAGGTTTGTTGGGCGGAAGTTCCGTATCATCCACCTGGGGCAGGGGCAGATGCAGCAGTTTGAGCACATCATCCAGGCCCGGGATGCGCGGGGTGCGGCATCCTCGAAAATTGGCCAGCGAGGCATTGAGCTGCGCGCCCAGCAAGATGATAACATTGGTCACGTAAAGATAAAAGATGAGCGCCATCACTGCCCCGATGGAGCCATAAACGATGTTGAATTTGGCCGGGCCCGAGCTGAGATAGCTGGAAAACCAGTAATCCAGCCCCACCCAGGCCCCAGCCGTTACCAGCGAGGAACTTAGGGCGATACGACGCCGTGGTTGCCGTTTGGGGATGTAGCGCATGAGTAGATAAAATGCCAGCGCGGCAATGGTGAAGAGTGCAAAATTGCTGGCCATGATGTTTAGCAGCGTTCCAACGGGGCCTGGCACCGAAACATGCTGCATAATCAGCGAGGTGATGCTGGCCAGGAAGAGTAGCAAAAAGAGCGCAGGAATGGTCAGTAGGATGAGGATGACGCCGATGCCGCGCATGACCAGGCTGTTGTAAGAGTAGGCCCGGGAATGAATCAGGTCGATGGCAGAAAGCAGTCCCCGCAAGAAGCCGGTTCCCGCCCAAAACAGTGTCAGCAGGGCAATGATGCCGGGCAGGGTGTGGCCAATGCTCACCGTTTGCAGCAGGTCGGCGATGATGCCCGCGCCTTCGGGAATCATGCCTATGAGAGCCTCTAGCATGGCCTGCTGTTTGGCTGGATCGCGTAAAAAGAAGCCCAGGATGCTGGTGATGAGCATGAGCAGGGGAAACAGCGAGAAAATTGCGTAGTATGCCAGCGCTGCCGCCCGCAGCATGAGTTCATTGCGGCTCATGTTATAGTAGTAGCAGCGAATAAATTTGACGATGGCTTTCATAGTGCAGATTGGCGGATGCTGGCGTAATCGTCCCAGTCTTCGGCAATGAAGTTGATGAGCAATTGCACCATGGTTTCGGGCGTTTCGATCATCGGGCAATGGCCCGCGCCCTGTATTATTTCCAGATTACCCGCGCCCGGAATAGCCAGCAGGGTGAGATGGGCCTCTTTCTCTTCCAGCATGATGTCATCCTGTCCCCGCACCAGCATCACGGGCAGCGTAAGTTGGCGCAGACGCTCTCCGGGCTGCCAGGCGTCTAATCCGCGAGCAATGGCCGAGAGTGTCAAGGGCGCCAGGCCCGCGAGCGCTTCCAGCGAACTGGTGAAAAGCGCATCATCCTGGGGCAGATGGGGGGCGCTGGCGTGCAATGCCTCGGCAAGCATCTCCGGGTCGCTGCTCAGACGTTCCAGCAGGGGATAGGCTTCGGCGGGGGTTTTTACACCGGTCGCGGGCACGGGCCCCATGAGGGTTAGCGTGCTGACTTGCTCCGGGGCCATAAGCGTGTATTCTATGGCAACAGGTGTGGCGGTGCTGTGCGCCACCAAATGCACCGGGGGCAAGTTCAGCGCTTGGATGATTGCGATGAGGTCTCGCAGCCGCGCCGGCACACTTTGGCGAGTAAGTTCGTCAGAGCGTTCAGAAAGGCCGTAGCCCAAGGCATCGGGAGCCAGGCCGCGCCAGCCCTGGGGCAGCCTGGACAGCATTGGTTGCCACCAGCGGGCCGAGCCCAGATTGCCGTGCAGAAAGATTAGCGTTGGTTGTTGGCCGGGACGCTCCAGATAATGAAAACGTCCCCGTTCAGTTTGGATGTAGGGCATAAAAAGTGCGAAGTGGGGAAATAGAGGTATTGATGAGGTGTGTTCGTGTAGTCAATGGCTATGCAAATTGCGGACACGGAAGCCAAGATAGAGATTTTCGGCTACAATGGCCAGCGAATAAGCCGCGGCAGCGATGATGACGCCTGCCACGCTCAGGCTTTTGAGCCCCAGCAGCATAAGGAGCGTGAGAGTCACCACATTGAGGATGACCGCGGTGGAGAGTGCGCTTGTTTGCCGGGCATCTACCAGCAGGCCACGGTTCAGTGCAACGGTAAAGGCCAGTAATGCCGTCAGGGCTATGAAAAGGGTGGGAAGTGGGGCCATGGCTACCAGGTCGGCGGGTAGACCGGAGATACGGCCATACCACAGGGCATTGAGGGGTGTTAGGGCCATGATGCCCAGGCTCAGTGCTGCCAGGCTGCCTCCTGTCCAGGCGAATTTGCGTAATGCCCGGACATTGGGACGATGTGCCAGCGCCACGACCACTTCTTGAAAGGCAAAGCCGATGCTGCGGAAGAGGAAGGCCAGAGAGCCTAGCACCGGCCATAGCGCCAGCGATTCCAGTGGCAATTGGCCGCGGCTCAGGCCAAAGGCCAGTATCGGGCGTCCGATGAAGTTGATGACATTGGTCAGGGCCAGGGGCCAGTAAAAATGCAGCAAATAGCGCAGGCTGATGCGTTCTTCGGGCGCTTCAGGTTGATTGAGTTCTTTTTTGATGATGGGACGGGTGTAACTATAAGAGACAAGGGCTCCCACTGTGACGCCCACGGTCAGGGAGAGACCTGCCAGGGGGGCGCCGGCTAAAAATCGAAAGTGGGCGCCGGCCAGGGCGGTGCCCGCGGTGGCCACAAAGCGTAAAATCATGGTGAGGCCTACCTGGTCGGTGCGTCCGTAGCGAATCATCACCCCTTGCCACAGGCGGCGATAGGCCACCACTGCCGACCAGGGGAACATGATGAGGAAGGTTTGGCGGGAGGGTTCCAGAAGCTGCCGGGGCGCACCAATGAGTTTATCCACCAAAAAGAGGTAGGCGGGTGTGAGACCCACAGTTAGGTGCAACAGGGTGATGCCCGCGGCCAGAAAGGTGGTGAAGCGCAGCAATTGCCGGTAAGATTGGCGTCCGCGGGCCAGTGCGGTGCTGGCGGTTAGCAGCATGATGATGGGGCCTTCGATGAGCAGTGCCAGCGAAAAGGTGATGCCAAATGCTGCCAGTTGCTCCTTGGGCTGGGGCAAACGGGCAATGACCGCGGCCAGAACGGGTTGTTCCAGGGCCATCATAACCCACATCAGGGCCAGGGGCAGCCAAAAGCGAAAGATGTAGCGTTGAGTCAGGGGCATGGGGTGTGGAGTGAGATGTGGGGCAGGTAGCCCTGCACGATTATAGAGCCCCAGGCCCGCTTTCGCAACCGCTGTGCGGGCTCGCGTTCATCATGCGCCCGCGAGCGATGTTTTTTTGATCTCGTCACGAATACCACTTGCCATGATGCGCAGAGCCGGATCCGTGCTCCGGCGATGATTCGAGCGTCAAACCCCCCAGATTGCGAATCCGGCTGAACACATACTCTCGCAATCGTGATCTACTGACTTTAGTTTGTTGCACATCCCTTGAGGCTTTGCTATGCTTGGCCCATGCGATTTCATGATTACAAATATCTCGTTGCTTCTGATCTTTATCGCCTGACAGGCAAGAGTAGTTGGGCGCTGTTGTTGCGCTTTTTGCTGCGTGGTGAGGCTTTTAAATATGTTTTTTGGATGCGTACCTGCACCTACACCACCTCGCAGCCGCTGTTGCGCTGGACGCTGGCGCCCTTTGCTCGCTGGATGTTGCATCGCCTTAAATTCAAGTTCGGCATTGCCATTCCCTACGCCGCTAAAATTGGGCCCGGGTTTTACATCGGGCATTTTGGGGGCATTGTGGTCAATGTTCACAGCGTCATCGGCAAAAATTGTAATATCTCGCATGGTGTGACCCTGGGACAAGCGAATCGTGGCAAGCGTAAGGGGTATCCTACGCTTGGGGATAATGTTTACATCGGGCCCGGAGCCAAGATTGTGGGCAATGTGAAGGTGGGCAACAATGTGGCCATTGGCGCCAATTGCGTGGTCACAGATGATGTGCCCGATAATGCCGTGGTGGTGGGTATTCCCGCTAAAGTTGTCTCCTACCACGGCTCGGGCGGCTATGTTTGTTTCACCGATTATGAAGACAAGTTGGCCGAAAAAAAAGAGGATGGCTGTGATGTTTAGCCATCCTCTTTTTTAAGCGTATTTTTATGGCTCAGGCTCGTATCTCTTGCCGCTGGAAGAGTACATAGCCCAGCGCAAAGAGCAGAATGGTGGCGGCAATCAGGCCGGTGAACTGCGGCCAGATGAGGAGCAGACTTTGTCCTAACGGCAGGGCTGTTCCTGGAATTGCGCCCTGTGGCAGGAGTGGCAGTAGCAAGCCCAATCCTACCTGACGCACTGCCGGATTTAGCAAGGCTGCCAGAATTTCGCCATAGAGGAAGGTAGGTGAAAAGCGGGCCAGGGCAATTTGCCATTGCGCCTGGGCAAGCACCTCTTGTGGCAAGCCCAGCCGCACCGGGCGTATCACATTGGCCAGCAGGCCTGCCAGGATGTTCCAGAAGATGAGGAAGAAGAGCCAGGCTGCCAAACTTGCCATGGCTGCGGCCGATGGCTGGCGAAAGGTGATGGAGAAAACCATGGCCAATGTTAGCCACACGCCACCATAAAAGATGGTTGCTACCAAAAAGAGCAGCAAGCGGGCCATGGTTTCACCTCCTGGTGCTACGCCCAATCCGATGAGCCCAATGCCAATAATCAATAACCAGATGACTGTTAGCACCAGGGTCAGGGTAAAGAGTGCTGCCAGGAATTTTCCGAACAATAGTGCATCCCGATAAATGGGTTGTGAAAGAATCCGAGACAGGGTGCGCCGGTTGAATTCGCCATTGATGGCGTCGAATGACAACGAGATGGCGATGAGCGGAACCAGGATGCTCAGGAATTCGACAAAGGATGGGATGGGAGGCTTGCTGATGGTGAAGAGCTTGAGAAAGAGAAAGGGGTCATGGCCGATGCTTTGTTTTATCTGCGACATGGCCGCGTAAGAAGCGCCTACGGCTGTGAGTACGATGAGTACTTCGAGGATGCGCATGCGAGAGCTGGTAAGCAGATCAGCCATTTCTTTGAAGAGGACGGCCCAAAGCCCTGTCCAGGGTGAGCCTTCGCGGGGGCGAGGTTTTTCAAGCGGCTTGCTGGCTACGGTCATGTTCCACCTCCTGGAAATAACGAACATAGATATCATCCAGACTGGGCGCTTCTACATTCAGGCTGAGCAACTTTCCGCCAGACATGATGGCGGCCCGGGCTGTTTCGGCACGCAAATCACCTTGGGCGCGCACTTGATAACGATTTTTGTCCAGTATGGTAACCTGGGCTACGCCCTGAACTTGTTGTAGGGCCTGTTGAATGCGCTGCGGCTCTCCTTTTACCTCCAGGTCGATGCGATAGCCGTGCTGCATGTACTCGCGTGCCAGTTCTTCTACTGTGCCCGAAAGGCCCATGGTTCCCTGGTAGAAGAGTCCTACCCGGTCGCACACGGCCTGCACCTGATGCAGGAGATGCGAAGCCAGCAGAATGGTAATGCCTTCATCTTTGAGCTGGCGAATGATGTTTAGGAATTCGTGTGCGCCTTCCGGATCCAGGCCTTGGGTGGGCTCATCCATGATGATCATTTCTGGTTTTTTGATGAGCACATCGGCTACGCCCAGACGTTGGCGCATTCCCCGCGAGAAGGTTTTGACCGGGCGGTGCATCACATGCTGCAATCCCAGAAGCTGTAGGGTCTCGGCAATGCGCTTTTGGGCCTCTTTGCGGGCAATACCATTGAGCCGGGCGGTATACATCAGGTTTTCGGCTGCGGTGAGGTCGTCATAGAAGCCTACTTGGTCAGGCATGTAGCCCACCCGTGCCTTGACACTGAGCGGCTGTCGGGCGGGATCCAGGCCCAATACGCTTACCTGGCCCGAGCTGGGTTCTGTCAGGCCCAGCAGCATGAGGATGGTGGTGGTCTTGCCGGAGCCGTTGGGGCCCAGCAGACCGAATATCTCACCCTGCTGGACGCTCATGTTCAGGTTGTTGACAGCCAAAACCTGGTCATAGCGTTTACTGAGTGCATGGGTTTCGATTACTGCTTGACGCATGGTGTCCTCCTTTGCCTTAGCGGCGGCCAAAGCGGACAACTGCCAGGGCCACCACAGCCACGGCCACAGCAATCAGGGCAATGCCAATGACGCCCCACAGGGTGGATGTGCGTACGGTAATGCGGAAATCGGCAGATTTGCTGGTTCCCTGGGCTGGTTTGGCCCGCACGCTGACAATATAATCGCCGGCAATGGCTTTTTCGCCGGGATGCACGTTGGCGGTCACTTCTACTTGCTTGCCCACGGCCAGGGTTTCGATGGTTTTGGGCTCGAAATCAACCTTCCAGCCGGAGGGTGATGTTGCGCTGAGTTCTATCTGATGTGCAGCCGCGGTGCCATTGTTGGTGATGATGACTTTGATGGGGGAGTCTTTGCCTGCGTAGGCTTCGCCAGAAAGACGGCCATCGGGCCCGGAAACTTTTAGCTCTGGTTGGCCCGCAATTTCGATGGTAAGGTCCAACGAGGTTTGCACATCGCCTCCCTGCGCCAATACATGCAGCGGGTATGAGCCGGCAGGAATGACACCAAAGGCTTTGGCTTCGATGGAGATGCTTTTGCTGCTGTTGGCATCGATGGGCAGGCTGGTGATATCTTTACCGGAGAGTTTGAAGTTGACGGTGAAGCCTGCGGGGGCATCGGCGATGAGATTGACATCCAAATTTTCATCGCCCTCATTTTTGAGCGTGGTGCTAAAGCGGAAGGTGCTGGTAGGGGAGCCTTTGAGGGTGGGGAGATCGGTGTTGAGGGTGAGTTTGGGAGGCAATTTTTCTTCCACGGTCAGCGAGAGTGGCAGGGTGCTGGTTTCGCCCTGGCCTTTGGCTTCTACCACAAAGGCATAGTCGCCCGCTGCCACGTTGGCGGGGGGCTCCAGTTTTAGGTCTATGGTGATGTTGTTATCGGGGGTGACATAAGCAGATTTGATGATGCGTCCCGCCCCGCGGAAGGTGGCTTTCCAGCCTTCGGGCAGTGTTTTCATGCCCAGTGTTACAATTTGTTCTTTGCTTTCAGAGTTTAGTGTTAGCGAAAAGCTAACGGTTTTACCTGGTTCTGTCACTTGTGCAGGATAGCGGGTGTACAGGCTCAGAGGCTTGGCATCTTCTTGGGCCAAGGCTGGAGTTTGTATGCCTGTTACCAAGAGCAGTGTTAGAATCAACGCAAAGATAATGAAACGTCGCATAAGTTAACCTCCGTCATTGAGAAAGTAGCTTGTAACGATGCAAGGTGTCGTTTTGCAGGTGAATCGTTACGTAAGATTTGAGATTATGATGCTGACGCGTCATGGTGGCGCGTTACAGTATTGTTATCGCGCCTTTTCATTAGCAAAGCATTTGTTTTTGATTAAAACTATCTTAGAAATCCCCTTCCCACTGAATGTTTTGTTGTGGTTTGGTCAGGTGCAGCCGCGCGGGCATCATGCGCTCGGGCGCGAGACATGCCCCGGGGTTTGCCTTTTCTGGTGTCTCCGCTATTTGCGCAGCAGTTTGGGGCGGATGAGCCATTGCAGCAGGCCCGTGGTTTGCGTTATGCGGGCCCAGTTATCGATGGAGAGGCGCACGCGGGCGATGGCGGCAGTGGGCATGCGCACATTGGCACCGGTGAGCCGCTGCACCAAGTCTTCCATGCTGGGGTTGTGGCCTATCAGCATGGCGTTGGCAGCGGTGTCAGGTAATTCGCTGATTATTTCCAGCAGCATGGCGTCCGATGCCAGGTAGGCTCGTTGTTCCAGGCGCAGTTCACCTATAAAGTTCTGATGCCGGGAGATGAAGGTGGCGGTCATTTGTGCCCGCCGCGCGGGGGAGCTGATGATGATTTGTGGCAAGAGGTCGTTGGCATCTAAAAATGCGGCCATGCGCAGGGCGTCGCGCAGGCCGCGAGGGTTCAGTGGGCGCTCGATGTCGGTGGCATACTGCTCGCCCCAATCCGATTTGGCATGACGCATGATGAGAATGGTCTTCATGGACTTCCCCCAGTGATGCTGGCTGGATGCGTAAAGGTTTTATCTGCCTATTCTAAAATGTAATGTGCGCGACTGGCAAATGGTGCTAGGAGCGCTGAGGATGTTTTGTGTGTTTAGTCGGAGAAGACTTTGGCGACTGCGGCCGCGCGGCTGTTGACTTGCAGTTTTTCGAAGATGGCCCGCAGGTGGCGTTTGACGGTGTTGGGTGAGATGACCAGGTTTTGGGCGATGGCTTTGTTGCTCTGGCCTGCTACCACTAAATCGAAGACTTCTCGTTCTCGGGGCGTGAGGCGACGCAGCAGGCTTTGGCGGCGGGCGTTGGTGGCGGCCAGTGCTGCGTGCCGGGCCAAGAGTACCAGTACTTTTTTGTCCCAGTCGGAGGCGGGCGCGGCTTGAGATGGTGGTGCAAAGATGCCCAGGATGCCCAGTGGGGTTTCTTGGGCGACCAGCAGGGGGGCTATCAGTCCGTGGGGCCAGGTGCTGCCCGGTGTGTGCAGGGGCCGGGCGTGGCGGTAGTGCTGGTTTTGGGTCAGGTTTTGCAGCAGACGGCGGTCGGGGGCAAAGTTTTGGGGGCGGGCCTGTTGCAGGATGAGTCCTTGGTCGGTGTGTAGCCACAGGCCCGCGGCGTCGGAGCCCAGGAGTTCGCGGGCCAGTTGCACGACGCGGCGGTAAAGGTCTTGGGGATGGGCGTCTAGCAGGCGGGCGGAGAGTTCTTGCAGTGCGTCCAGCAGGCGTACTTCCTGGATGGCGATGACTGCCTGGATGGCCAGGGATTGCAGTAGGAGGGCGTCGTCGTCGCTGAAGGCGCCAATTTGCGGGCTTTCGAGGTTGAGCATGCCTTCCAGGCGGCCTCCGGCTGCTATCAGGGGCGTGACCAGCTCGGAGCGCATGGTGAGGTTTTTATCCAGAGGGTAGTAGACATTTTGCCACGTGGGGTCGTGGACATCGGCGATGCACAGGGTTTTGCGGGTGATCGCAGCACGTCCTGTGATGGTACTGGCATCCAGGGGCAGGGCTTCGGTGTGGGGTTGGCCCATGTCTTGGCCCGCGACTGCGCGGGTGATGAGATGGGTGCGTTCTTCGTTGAGCAGGCGGAAGATGCCGTAGCGGGCGTTGGTGACTTCCAGGGCCATTTCCAGGATCGCTTCCAGGGTTTCTTCCAGGCGCAGACGTGATGAGATGAGCATGTCTGCGCGGCGCAGGCGTTCCAATTCTTCTTCTTTGCGGCGCAGGCTTTGTTGCAGGCGTTCTGTTTGGCGTACCTGGTCCAGTGCTCCTGCGGCATGGATGGCGATGTTTTCGAGCATGGCCTGCTGTTGGGGGCTTAGGGTTTGTCCGGGGGGCAGGCTCATGGTCAGGATGCAGTGCTGGTTTAGGGGGATGGTGACTGCGGGGGCGGGCCCGGGCGTGGTGGCTGTTTCGCGGGTGTGGTGGATGCGGACATGGGTGGCGCGGGGGAAGCGCTGGGCGATGAGCGCGGCGATGCGCGTGCGCACAGCAGACGCGTCCAGGCTGGCATCGTTGCCAATGTTGCTGATGGCCCGGGCGGTGCGGTTGATTTCGGTCAGGGAAACAGGTGGATGGGGGAGGGGCATGGGCTGTCGGGGATCAGAAAAATGATCCTTTTCATTATAACAAGTTGTGCCCGAAAGTAAAAAAGAGGCCCCGGTGGTGGGCCTCTTGTGTGGGTGAAGGGTGGATCAGGCGTTGTAGTAGAGGAGGAATTCGTAGGGATGGGGGCGGAGGCTGACCGGGCCTACTTCTTCTTCCATTTTGTAGCCGATGTAGGCGTCCAGCAGGTCCTGGGTGAAGACGCCTCCTTCCAGCAGGAAGTCGTGATCCGCTTTGAGTGCGTCCAGGGCTTCGTTGAGTTTGCCCACGGTCATTTGCACGTTGCCCAGGTTTTCTGCGTCGAAGAGGTCGGTTTCGGCAGGTTCGCCAGGATCGATTTGGTTGCGGATGCCATCCAGGCCAGCCATGAGGATGGCGGCAAAGGCGAGGTAGGGGTTGGCGGTGGGGTCGGGGCTGCGGAATTCGACTCGTTTAGCTTTGGGGGATGAGGAGTACATGGGGATGCGGCAGGCTGCGGAGCGGTTGCGTGCAGAGTAGGCGATGACCACGGGGGCTTCGTAACCGGGAACCAGGCGGCGATAGGAGTTGGTGGTGGGGGCAACGATGGCCAGCAGGGCGTTGATGTGTTTAAGAACGCCGCCGATGTACCATAGGGCCATTTGGCTGAGACCTGCGTATTGGTCGCCGGCGAACAGGGGTTTGCCATCTTTCCACAGGCTCAGGTGGGTGTGCATGCCGGAGCCGTTATCGCCAAAGATGGGTTTGGGCATGAAGGTGACTGTTTTGCCTTCTTGCCGGGCTACGTTTTTGACGATGTATTTGTAGAGCTGTACCTGGTCGGCCATTTTTACCAGTTTGTCAAAGCGAATGTCGATTTCGCATTGGCCCGCTGTGCCGACTTCGTGATGATGGACTTCGATATCGATGCCTGCCTGGATGAGGGTGCGGGACATTTTGGAGCGTAGTTCTTGTAGGGTGTCTACCGGTGGGACGGGGAAGTAGCCTCGTTTGTGGGGGATGGAGTGGCCAAAGCCGAAGATGCCGTTGTTCCACGGGCCTTCGACGCTGTCGATTTGGTAGGCAGCGGAGTATTCGCCCGCGGAGTACATGATTTTGTCGAAGATGAAGAATTCTGCCTCGGGCCCGATGTAGGCTTCATCGGCGATGCCGGTTTGGCGCAGGTAGGCTACTGCTTTGCGGGCCACATAGCGGGGGTCACGCTGGTAGGGCTGCCGGGTGATGGGGTCGTAGACATCGCAGGTGAGACTGAGGGTGGGCATTTCGGCCACGGGGTCGACCAGGGCGGTATCGGGGTCAGCCAGCAGAATCATGTCGCTGTTTTCGATGCTTTTGAAGCCGCGAATGGAGGAGCCATCAAAGCCCATGCCCTCTTCGAAGGCCAGTTCCTGGCTAAAGGCTTCTACCGGGATGGAGAAGTGTTGCCATTGTCCAAAAAGGTCGGTAAATTTTACATCAACGATTTTAAGATCGTGTTCTTTGATGAGGGTCATGGCATCTTGTGGTGTGGCCATTGGGAGTGCTCCTTTGAGTGGGATGAGTGTTTTGCTGTTGGGGTATGAAGCGTTCTGGCTGCGGCGGGCGCGCGGCATCTGGGCTGTGTTGCGGGACAATCCTGTTGTCCACCTCCCCGAGGTCGCACACGGACCCCGCCTATCAAGCAATGGATGATGTGAAAATGTGACTTGCAAAATGGTCTGAGCTTGTCAGGATTCAGTATACTCTTTATTCGGGCGTCTGACCATGACCCAAACGGATCATTTTTGTGATTTTGGTAAAAATACCGCGACTCTTGGCCCGCTGTCGGGTTATCTAGTGTGAGTATCCGCAGCAACAAGTTTCTGCGTTTATTTTGCAAGTGCGCCGCAACATGCTAAAATCGAGGCCTCTTGTTAATACCTGATAACTAATTTACTAATCCCATTTTGGAGGAAGTTAATGTCTGTTGAAGAACGCGTTATTGCAATTATTGTCGATCAGCTTGGTGCTGATGCCTCGGAGGTCACTATGGATTCCCGTTTTCGCGAGGATCTGGAAGCTGACAGTCTGGATTTAGTTGAGTTGATGATGGCTTTTGAAGATGAATTTGGTGGCGAGATTTCTGATGAGGATGCCATGAGTATTGCGACTGTGGGACAGGCTGTTTCGTTGCTGAAAGCTGCCGGCGCCGAGTAGTTGCGATTTTGACTTGAATGACCGTGACACCGGGCGCACTTGGCTCGGTGTTTTCGGTTTAAGGCAAGTAACTGTCACGTTATGATTTCAGCTTTGGTGCTGGCGGGGGGCGCCAGTAGTCGCATGGGGCGCAACAAGGCGTTGCTCATGTTTGATGGTGAGCCGTTGGTCGCGCGTGTGGTGCGCACGTTGGCCACGCTTACTGAGGATGTAGTCATTGTGAGTAATGATGCGGCGCCGTATCGTTTTTTGCAGCGCCCGATTGTGCCTGATGTGCAGCCCGGCTATGGCCCGCTGATGGGGCTTTATTCGGGGCTGCGTGCAGTCTCGGGCGAGCTGGTGCTGTTGGTGGCGGTGGATATGCCTTTTCTTTCGCAGCGGTTTATGCGCTATTTGCTGGAGCAGGCTCCTGAGTATGATGTGGTGATTCCCCAGGCCCATGATCGTCTGCATCCTTTGTGTGCGGTGTATCGGCGGCAAACATGCCTGCCTGCCATCGAGCAGGCCATTGCACGTCGGCAACGGCGTTTGATTGCGTTTCATGCGCAAGTGCGGGTACGGGTTGTGTCCGAGCCTGAGTTGCGCAGACTGAGTTCGGATTTGCGGGCGCTAATGAATGTGAACACGCCCGCGGAGTTGGCTGTTGCGGAACAGTTGCTAGGTGGGACGCTGACCAGATAGCGATGATTTTGTATTTCTTATGCCTCAGCGAACATTTTTCGAGAAGGTTTGGCTCATCACTTTGCAGATTCCGCGGGGGCAGGTGACCTGGTACGGGCGCATTGCCGAGATTTTGGAAGCGCCGGGGGCTGCGCGTACGGTGGGATGGGCACTCAACGCACTTACACCAGAGCAGGCCGCGCTGATTCCCTGGCAGCGGGTTATCAACAAGGCGGGGCGTTGCTCCATTCGTCATGCCGACCATACGCCCGGCGATCAGCAAGTGCGGCTGCAGGAGGAGGGGGTGCTGTTTGATGAGCGCGGCTATACGCGTTTTGAGCAGTTTGCTTGGCCGGGCCTGGATCCGGATGAGGCCCGGTTTGTTGTGGAGCGGGCGCTGTTGCCATGGGAGGTTGCTGGTTAATGGTTTTGGGTTCACAGTTCGTTGTTCTCGTAGGATTTCAGGTTCAAGGTTTGCTGGTTGAAGGTTGTGCCAGCTTGCGCGCATCTCGGGCGCCCGGGCCTCACGCATCCGCCTGCTCAACCGCCATCAACCGCCATCGAATCTCCAAATCCCACACAAAAGCCCCGCCTTTCCGCGGCCCGCGCCGGGTGCCAAACCTCCAAACCTTGAACCGTGAACCATGCCCCGTCCCCGGTCTTCCGTCCCAATCCGCGGTAAACCACCAGTTGCTGATTCACCAGTAGGGAGGACAGGGGTGAGGACTGGGGAGGATCGTGTTTTTACAGATATAGGATGATGACCGCGGCCAGGGCCCAGAAGATGGCGGAGATGAAGAGTGGTTTATCTTTGAAGATGAGCTCATCAGGGGCGCCACCCAGTTGCCGAACATGGATGAGATAAAGATAGCGGAAGAGGAAGTAGATGAGGATAGGCACGGTGAGCATCATCAGGTGGTTTTGCGGCAGATTGTGCGCTGAAAAGGTGTAAAGAGAGTAGGTGACAATGGTGGCACCAGTGGTGAGACTGATGAGATGATCCAGGAAGTTGATGGTGTATTCTTCCAGAATGGCCCGATGCGCCCGGGCGCCATCTTCCAGGGCCATGAGTTCGGCTCGACGCTTGCCCAGGGCAATCAGCAGCGCGCCCAGGGTGATGCAAACATAAAGCCAAGGCGAGAAGCGTTCTACATGCACCACTGCCGCCCCCGCTGCCACCCGCAGCACAAAGCCAGCAGCAATGGTCAGCACATCTAAAATGACCATGTGTTTCAGCCAGAAGGAGTAGGCCACGTTCATAACGAAGTAGGTGGCCAACACCAGGGCCGCGGCGGGGTCCAACCAATAGGCCGCAATCAGCGAGAAGCTCATCAGTACCAGCAGCGCAATCACCGCGTAGGCTGGCTTGAGTGCGCCCGAGGCCAACGGACGATGCCGTTTTTTGGGGTGCGCCCGATCTTTTTCGATGTCGGCCAGATCGTTGAGCAGGTAAACCGAGCTGGAGATGAGGCAGAAGAGAGCAAAAAGTGCGGTGACTTTGAGCAGTGGGCCGGGCCGCGTGAGTTTACCGTCAAAGACCAGGGCCGCGAAAACGAAGATATTTTTCGTCCACTGTTTGGGACGCATGGTTTTAAGGATGGCTTGGAGGGTGCTCATGGTGTGTTTTATTGGCCTCGCCCGAAGATGATCATTTGCAAGGTTTTGACAATGAGATACAAATCAAAGGCCAGGCTGGCATTTTGGATGTGATAGAGTTCATATTCGAATTTGTGCAGGTGCGAAATATCGTCATCTGCGTAACGATACCTGATTTGCGGCCACCCGGTCAATCCTGGCTTCATGCTGAATCGCAGGTGATAAAAGGGAATCATTTGCGCCAGACGATCGGCATTGATTTTGCGGATGGGACGCAGGCCTACGATGCTGAGTTCCCCTTTGAGTACATTCCACAACTGCGGCAGCTCATCCAACCGGGTTTTGCGCAGCCATTTGCCCACGCGAGTAACGCGCGGATCTGCCGCCTGGGCGTAGGCAGCTTCCCCTTCCTCTTCGAATTTATGGTACATGGAGCGGAATTTGGCGATGATGATGGGGCGTTGGCGCATGCCCAAGCGTTCTTGCCGGAAGATGGCGGGGCCAGGCGAATCGAGTTTGATGGCCAGCATGAGCAGGGGCCAGAAGGGCAATGAAAGTGTCAGCCCCAGGCTGGCCAGCAGCACATCTATCACCCGCTTGAGCTGGCGTACCACGGGTGAGCCGTAAGGCTGGCTAAGATAGGTGAGAATCCAGCGGGCGTCGATGGTTTCGATGGGGACGCGGCCTGTCATGGCGCCGTAGAAGTTGGCAGCATCGTAAACGCCAATGCCATCAAATTTCCAATCGATAGCTTGTTCCAGGTATTGCGGCGGAAATCCAGCCCGGGCAGAGAAGACCAGCACATTAACCCCTTCCTCTTGCACAGCTTGTTCCAGCGTGCGACCGCGGGCGTCCAGCAATTGCCAGGTTCCATCGTCCTGTTTATCCTGCATGTCGGCCACGGTGAAGGTTCCTATGACCTGGTAGTCACCCAAAGGGCGGTGGCTGATTTCTGCCTCGATGCCTTGCTCTACCAGGTTATCCACCACCAGCAACACCCTTTTGGGGCGGGCAAAGCGTAGCAGCCAGGCATGAAAGGCTCGTCGCCACAAATAGAGGAAGAGAAATGCCAGGGGCCATTGCACCAGTACCACTACACGTCCCAGTTGCAGGCCGCGCAAGAAGAAGGAGATGAGCGCGGCCAGGCCCATGGCCACCAGGGTCGCTAAAAAGAGTACCGTGGTGTTGGAGCGTTGGGCCATGTCGCGGGCCAGATTGTATTGATCGAAGATGTACAGGGCGAAGAGAAAGGCGAAGATGAGAGAGAAGGAGCCGCTGGGCAGGGGCCAGAGGCGTAGCCGCGGCCAGGGAACGCCCTCGATGAGTATGCGCCGGAAGATGACCGCCAGCACGATGCTTAAGGTGATGAGCAGGCTGTCGCCCAACAGCAGGCCAAGCTGCCGCCGCCGTTCGGGCCCGGTCCATAAACTTTCGCGATGCAAGCTCATAATAATCCCTTTTCTTGCAGCAGCTTGTCATAAAGTGCTTCTGTTTTGCGCTGCATGGTGCTGATGTCCCAGCGATCATCGACCAAGGCGCGGCCTTTTTGGCCCATGGCCCGAGCGGTTTCCGGTTGCTGGATGAATTGCTCCAGGGCCGCGGCCAGGCTGTCTGTATCGCCGTGGGCAAAAACAAAGCCATTGACGCCATGATGCACCATTTCGCGTACGCCTTCTGCATCAAAGGCCAAGATGGGCACGCCCACGGTATCTGCTTGTACCAGCACTTGCGGCAGGCCTTCGCGCTCGCTGGCAAAGAGTTTGACATCCAGTGCGGCCATAATTTCGGGCACGTCGTTGCGATAGCCCAAAAAGTGGATGCGTCGGTTAAGTCCAGCTTTTTGCACCAGGTTTTTCAGGCGTTGCGATGAAAAGCCTTCGCCAGCAAAGAGCATGTGCAAGTGTGGGTAGTTGCGGGCCAGACGCTGCATGATTTTGATGAGATGATGATGTCCTTTGCGCCATTCCAGCGCGGCGATGTAGCCTGCAACAAAGGCATCGTCGGGCAGGCCTAGTTCCTGGCGTTTGGCCCGACGTTCTTCCGGGGTCATGTGGGCGGCCTGCCGAAATGCGCGTAGATCCATGCCGCTGTGAATGATAACGTAGTCTTGTGGTCGCCCCACGCCCGCATCCAGATAGCGTTGCATCAAATCTTGGCCCACGCTGATGATTTTGTGTGTCCAGGGCATGGCGCGTTTTTCAAGATACAGGTAGATGGCGTTTTCCAGCGCGGTTTGGGTGGGATTGAAGGTGGCGCCGTGCAGGCCGTGGATGACGATGGGGGTTCGGGCTCGGTGGGCAGCCCAGCGCCCGAGAATGCCCGCTTTGCCCAGATGGGTGTGTACGATGGTGTAGTTTTTTTGCTGGAACAATTGTTGCAAGCTGCGTGCGGCGCGGCTATCGTGCCAGGGGTTCACTTGTCGTACCAGGTCGGGAATCTGAATCCAGTTGACGCCTGCACCCTTAGCTCGCCATTCATCTGCGCTGGCTCCCACAATGAGGTCAACTTCGAAACGGGATTTGTCCAGTCCTGCGCAAGTCATCAGGGTGTTTTTGGCGCCGCCCGCGCCATGAAAGCGGGTGATCACGTGGCCGACGCGGATTTTGGTGGTGTTGGGCATGGTGTGGTAGATATTGGAGGTTGAGTGGGATGTCAGGCTATGGTTGCCAGTAGTGCTTGGGTGAGGGCTTGCACAAAGGGTGGCAGGTCAAAGTTCTGGAAGGCGTAGGTTTTGGCGGCTGCGCCCATTTGTCGGCGTTGTTGCGGGTGGGCCAGCAGTTGGGCCAGGGCTTGGGTCAGGGCATTGGCATCGTTGCTCGGAATGATGAGCCCTGTTTTGTTGGGCAGGGTGGTTTCGGTGTATCCCCCGGTGGCTGTGCGCACGGTGGGCACGCCCGCGGCCGCGGCCTCGATGACCACCAGGCCAAAGCCTTCGATGCGACTGGGCATGGCTAAAATGTCCAGGGTGCGATAAAACGTTGGCATGTCGGCCAGCCAGCCCAGGGCATGAAAATGGTTTGTCTGCTGCAAGGGGGCTGCTTTGCGGAGTATTTGTTGCTTGAATGCGGCGTAGGCGGCGGGCGCATCCCCTGCCAGCAAAAAGTGCGCTTGCGGGAAATCGTGGTGCAGTGCGTGCGCAGCTTGCACAAAAAGGTCTACGCCTTTGCGCGGGGTCAGGCTGCCTACCAGACCGATGACCGGAGCCTCGGCAGGAATGCCCAGGTTGGGGCGCAAGGTCGGGCCCGGTGCGCTGAATTGCGCCAGCGGAATGCCATTGGGCACATAGCCAATGCGCCCGGCATAGGCTGGATGACGTTGCTGGAACGCGTGTTGCACATCTTGCGAGCAGCCTGCAGCCCGGGTCATCAGCCGCATAGCCAGCTTGTCCATGCGCCCGCGATCCAAATCTTGCTTGATGTGCCAGAAGAGGGGGATTCGGGCCAGTTTTGCACCCGGGCCCAAGGTAAGCACAGCCCGGCGATTGTTGGCATAAAGCCCTTGTGCCTGCATCGAGCGCAGCCAGCGGGCCAGTTTCAGGCTCCATGGGGTTAGCAGCGCCAGTTGTCGTATTCTATCCCAGGATGAGCCGTGGAGCAAAGCGCCGCCAGTACGGGCCAGCTCAGCGGGCAAGGGCATGAGCGTGATAGGTATTCCCAGTGCCCGGGCCTGATCGGTAAAAGCTCCCTCCGCGGGAACCAGTACTCGGGCTTGTAGGCGGTTGCTATCATAGGCCCGGAAGAAACGCAGCATATCCAATTGACCGCCGTAAAGATGCGCAGGCGATGATTGGTAGAAGATGATGGTGGGAATGGACATGGTGCATTAAAGTTGGCAGCAGTTCGAATTTGACCGACACCATCGGCAACGCTAGCCATTTTCGTCACAAAGGCGTCAAGAAAGGTGAAACACCAACGTTTCCATCCTTTTTCTGTTACTACTAAGGTAGCCCGGCTAGAAACCACGAAGCCACGAAGCCACAAAGGCACGAAGAAAAGAAAAAGCTTTGAAATGCTTGGTGTTCTTAGTGTCTTTGCGCCTTTGTGGTGATTGAAGTCGGGGACGTTAGTAGTTACCTTTTTCTTCAGTAACTATTCACGTTTTCCGATTAGCAACGAAGGACACGAAAAATCCTGCTGCGGATATGAATGTGGATTGTATCATGCCTTTGTGTTTTCTTCAACGGGCATGTTGCTTCTCATTGGGTCTGCGTTAATTGGGCGTTTTTATACCAGGTACGATAAGATAAGAAGAATGTTTCGTTCCCCAACGCTCAGGAGTGCGAGATGGCCCGTAAGGCTTTGTCAAATATCGATGCAGCTTGGCTGCACATGGATGACCCCACCAATCTGATGATGATTGCTGGTTTCTTCGAGTTTGCCGAGGCTCTGGATTATGAGCGTTTGAAAGCAACCATCGAGTTTCGTATGGTTCAGCGTTGGCCACGGTTTCGACAGCGGGTGCATGAATCGCGGACGCCGATGCGCGGACCTTATTGGGAGGATGATCCGCATTATGATATTGAAAATCATCTCTTCCGGGTGAGGTTGCCTGCGGATGGCAGCCAGGAAGCGATGATGATGGTTATCAATAAATTAGTGAGCACACCGCTGGATCGTACCAAGCCTTTGTGGGAGTTTCATTTGCTGGAGAATCAGGCTACAGGGGAGGCTTTTTTGGTAGTGCGGCTGCATCATGCCATTGCCGATGGCATTGCACTGATGGCAGTGTTGATGACGCTGTGCGATGTTTCTGCTGATGCGCCCTGGCCCGAGCCGGAATCTGAGAAATCGCATCGGCGTCGCGGGCGCTTGGTGCATGCGCTGTTTCATCCGGCAGCCAGTGTTTTTGCTGCCACCAAAACGGTGGCTGATGAGAGCGTCTCTATGCTGACCAGTCCCTCTCATCTAGTCAAGCGGGCAGGGCAGGCCCGAGCTTTTGCCTCGCGGTTGATGCGCCTGGCCCTTTTGCCTGCGGACAAGAAGACAATCCTCAAAGGCAAACTAGGGCGTAAGAAAGTGGTTGCCTGGACGGCTGGTCTGCCTATGGCGGATGTCAAGCGTGTGAAGGATGCTTTTGGTGTGACAGTGAATGATGTTTTGGTGGCCGCGGTGGCGGGCGGCTTGCGTCGATATTTGTTGAGCCGCCACAAGCGTGTTCCCAGAAAAATGAGCATTCGGGCTATGCTGCCGGTCAATTTGCGCCCACTAAAGGATGCTGTCAAGTTAGGCAATCATTTTGGATTGGTAGTGCTTTCGTTACCATTGGGAATCCGGCATCCTGTTGAGCGGGTGATGGAAGTGAAGAAGCGCATGGACGATTTGAAAAGTTCACCCGAGGCGGTGGTGGGCTATGCTTTGTTGGAAGCTATGGGCATGACGCCCACCGAAATCGAAGGCTTGGCTGTTGAATTCTTCGCCTCGAAATCGACCCTGGTGCTGACCAATGTGCCCGGGCCCCGCGAAAAACTTTATCTAGCCGGCAGTCAGGTCGAGCGTATCATGTTCTGGGTTCCGCAATCGGGGCGATTGGGCATGGGTATCAGCATCTTTAGCTACGCAGGCGCTGTCAGCGTGGGCATTATGACCGACCATGGCTTGGTTCCAGACCCAGCGGCTGTTGCCCGGTACATCGAGGAAGATTTTGCCGAGATGTTGAGGCACACCGAGGAGATCATCGCTCAGAACTACCCGCTCTCTGAAAAACAGCGGCATAAAGAAGTATGAAATTCCTGATGTGCGACTTTATAAAAAGTTGCACACGAGCTGCGCGAATTATGCTGATGCGCCAGGTTCACTTTCATCGGCCAGCAGATGCCGTTTGAAATACGGTATCATCGTAAAGAAAAGCACGCCGAGAGCCAGCAGCGAGCCATAGAGATAATCGAGCGTTTTCATGCGGATAAACTGAGTGGGCACATTGATCATCAAGATCGTGATGGCGGGGATCACGGCCAACCACCAACCAGCTTTCTTTTTCATGGCCAGCAGCGGGATTGAGATGAAAAGCAGGACGGCAGCCACCCAGTTGACTTCTCCCGCCCAGCGGAAGACCCACCAGGTGTAATCTGGATACATGGGCCATCCTGGACGCGTCGCCATGGTGCGTTGCGCTCCCACGCCAATGGTGAAGGCATGGGTAATCATCATGCCGATAAAAGTCAAAGCGAAGAATTGGGACCATTTTTCCATTTTGTCGGCATCGCGCAAGAGAATGAATGCCCAGTATCCGGCCAATCCGATAAATGAGATAATCATGGGAAGCGGAAAGCCTGGCACCCAACTAACATAGGGCAGGAACATGAAAAAACCGCCGATGGATGGAATCGCAAAGAGTGTTAGTGCCAGGGGATAGGTCCATTCGCTTCCCTTTTTGACTTCCCAGGCAATGACAATCAGGGCTGCGCCAGCCGAGAAGATGAAGGCCCGCCAGACCGAGAAAAAGAAATCAAAGAGTTTCAGGCCGCTGGAGAATGCAGGAAATCCCTCCTCAATGTGAGCGCTGAGATAAATAAGCACACGTTTCAGAGAGAATTGAACCATCGACGGGATGACGTAGGCCATGATCAGGCCAATGATCACAGCGATGACGGCCATGATCGTCCGTTTATTTTGGGATGTTGATTTCATGGAACCCTCCGCATTACGGTGAAGCTGCTGACTTGTTATGGAGCAGCAAGAAAGAGTATAGTTTAATATCGCGCTGCTAATGCACCCCTTTCTATGATTTTTGTCATCTTTGACCGCAATTTGGGGGAGTAAGTATTTGATGCTTTTCTGTACTTCTGTGAAAATCTGAGGCTAAGTAGCTGCGCATTTTGACGAACATGGACAAAGATTAGCGAATATGGTGGCTATCTGGGATTGATAATGGATGTTGGCTGGTGAATTTAGTCATGCGTGTGCGCCTGCAACCGGCTCGCCCGCATCATCAGCCGAGTGAACGCGGGCTCTCAAGGCGCAAGCGCCGGAGGCGAGCCCGCGCCCGCCCGCACATCATGCGCCCGCGTGCGTGCCCGCCCGCGCCTGCGGCTGAAACCACGGGCTACCGCTGCCAAGCCCCGTCGGGGCTGTCCCCTCTGGTGGCTGCTGCGCAGCCTGTCAGCGGGCCAGAGGCCAGTGGGTCAGAGGCCAGTGGGTCAGAGGCCAGAGGCCAGTGGGTCAGAGGCCAGTGGGTCAGAGGCCAGAGGTCAGAGGTCAGAGGTCAGTAGGTCAGAGGCCAGAGGTCAGAGGCCAGAGGCCAGAGGCCAGTGGGTCAGAGGCCAGAGGCCAGAGGTCAGTGGGCAGAGGCCAGTGAGCAGTGGTAAACCGCCAGCTCCTCCGTCGAAAAAAAACGTGTCCCGGCGAGTCTGCGACTCGGCGGGTTGACCGCGGGCCTGCGCCGTCATGCGCCCGCGTGCGTGCCCGCCCGCGCCTGCGGCTGAAGCCACGGGCTACCGCTGCCAAGCCCCGCTGGGGCTGTCCCCTCTGGTGGCTGCTGCGCAGCCTGTCAGCGGGCCAGAGGCCAGAGGGTCAGAGGTCAGAGGTCAGTAGGTCAGAGGCCAGTGGTCAGTGGGCAGAGGCCAGTGGGTCAGTAGGTCAGTGGGCAGTGGTAAACCGCCAGCTCCTCCATCGAAAAACGTGTCCCGGCGAGTCTGCGACTCGGCGGGTTGCCCGCCCGCACATCATGCGCCCGCGTGCGCGCCTCACGTGTACGCGCCGCCCGCCTTCGCCCGCGGCTAAAGCCTCGGGCTACCATTGCAAAGCCCCGCTGGGGCTGTCCCCTCAGGCGGCCGCTGCGCAGCCGGTCAGAGGTCAGTAGTCAGAGGCCAGTGGGTCAGAGGCCAGTGGGCCAGAGGCCAGTGGTCAGTGGGCAGAGGTCAGTGGGCCAGAGGCCAGTGGGTCAGTAGGTCAGTGGGCAGTGGTAAACCGCC
>CAZMDD010000121.1:0-3917 GCA_964565065.1 uncultured Caldilineales bacterium
TTTTTTGCATCTTTACGACGCCGCGGGCCAAAAGGTGGCCCAGGCCGAAGACCATCGCCCGGGCGGGGAGTATCTGCCCTCGACGCTGTGGCAGCCGGGCGACGTCATCGCCGACCAATTCGATATTGCCCTGCCCGCAGAGCTGGCTCCGGGCGAATACACGCTGATGGCGGGATTTTACGACCCGGCCACGGGCGGGCGCATTGCCGAGCCCCTGGCGGTGGCGACAGTGCAGGTGCCATAAACAAGGTTCATTATGATAAACAGACACCAGTTGAATGCTTTCGTCCGGGCAGAATGGCTGCTCATGCTCTCTGCTGCCGGATTTCTTCTCACTTCCATTATTGCGTGGCGAATTCCATCCTACACGGTGTCAGATTTCGAGATACTTTACATCCTGTTTGTGCTTTTCATCGTCACAACAGGTCTGAAACAACACGGCGTTCTCGAGAGGATAGCGCAACAGGTAGAGGCCGGTAATTTTATACCACTCAAAATGGTGCTGGCCGCCTTCTTTTTCTCTATGGTGGTAACCAATGACGTGGCGTTGATGACGCTTGTACCTCTGACTGTTCTGCTAAATGTTCCGTATAAGGCATGGTTGGTCATCGCCGAGGTTTTGGCAGCCAATGCAGGTTCTGCGCTTTCGCCATTCGGAAATCCACAGAACTTGTTCATTTACTGGCATTACGATATTTCTTCGGTGGATCTTGTGATTACTATCGCACCTTTTTCGTTGGTATTTTTAGGTTTGTTGGCCGTGAGTGCTGTGCTCATCAATGATATCCCCGGCAAAGCGCAAAAAGCGTTTTCTCAAAAATCTCTCTCTCCGATTGCTTATTTTTATGTGATGGCCTTGATCGTTTTTATTTTGGCAATCCTTCGCCTATTGCCTCTGACTATTGGTGGTGTCATTATTTTTTATGTGCTATTGGCCGATCGGGCCAGTTTGCGTATTGATTATGCTCTACTGGTGACTTTTGCTGTTTTCTTTGGTTTTACCGATAATTTGCGGGTAATGTTGAATAGTATTCTGGCCCATCCGCATCATGTTTTTCTTTTGTCTGCATTACTTAGTCAGATCATTAGCAATGTGCCAACAGCATTGTTATTGGCGGATTTCACCCCCCATTGGCAATCCTTGTTGTGGGGTGTCAGTGTGGGAGGCTTTGGCAGCCTTGTTGGTTCATTGGCCAGCTTGATAGCCTATCGCATCTATGTGCGAACCTATCGGAATGATGCCCGCTCTTTCCTCATTCGGTTCCATATTGCCAGCTATGCTGCGTTTTTTACTGGTATTTTGCTGTATTTTATCATTCTAAAAACATAGAAGAAGCTCTATTGGCTATCTGGAGGTTTAGGAGCTTCCCCCGCCCGCGACCACGCATCCAGCACCAACTGCATCACATTCATTAGCCAGTGGGCGATGACCACCACCAGCAGACTCTGCCGCCACAAAAAGAGGCCGCCCAACAAAAGCCCCACCAAAATCACGCCGGTTACGCCCCATTCACCCTGGGGCAGGTGCAAAAGGCCAAAGATGACGGAAACGCCGATTACAAAGGGGATGATGTTAACATGCGGGGCAAATGCGCCCAACAAAAGTGAGCGAAACAGCAATTCTTCCATGATGGCCACCGGCAGTAATGCGGCGATGACCCACGGCCACTGAGCCCGGTCGCGCGGGCGGATGCTGCGCACCACTACATCGGAGTACCAATGGGGGTGATGAGCTTCGACCCAACGGGAGGGCAAGTAGAGCATGAGGGGCAACAAAATACCGATGCCAACGCCCAGCACCACATCCCCAAATGGATGCCGGGGCAACCAGCCCAGCGTATGCAAATTCTCGCGGCTCATAAATCCCAGACCGATGCTAATGATGATAAGCACTAGGCGGGCAATGTTTTCGGGCGGGGAAAGGAGGATGTTTTCTTCGGGCTGCCACGATTGCAACGCTTGGTTGGTGCGCCAGGTGGCAAATCCGATGAGAATGAGCAGGGCGATGATGCCAATGAGAAAGGATGTGGGCATGAAGTTGTGCGAAGATGAGAAGGAAAATAATCGCAAAAGCGCAGAGCTACAGAACGACCGGTAGCATCGTTACATGATTGTAGCAACGCCTTAGTGAGTCTCGGCAAAGACGATGCGTTCGTAGGCCAGCCGCACATCGGCCAGCTCGATACGGCGACGCTGATCATCCAGCATGAGGTTGACGGCTTCACGGGCGATTTGCTGAATGCGGTGCGGGCGGCCCGCGGTGCGCTGCCAGATGAAATCGACCGCGGCTTCATCCCATTCGTAAAACCCAAAGACCGGCTGCCGCATGAGCAATTCCGATTCATAACGGTTCAACGGGGGTGTCACCAGCTCGACAAACATGTTGTACCAGGGTGATTCTACCCGATCCCACGCCTTGCTGATGTGAACACCGGCAATGACAACGCCCACATTGCGGGCAAAAACATCCTGCAAGATGCGGCGCAATTGCTGCTGTGTCAAACTGCTGTAAGTGCTGAGCACGTCAGCTTCATCCAGTAGAAAGATGATGCGGGGGGTGCGTTCGTGGTTTGCTTTGAGATGCGAGACAATCTGTCGTAAGTCGCGGCGCATGTGTCGGTCGGTGTAGCGCTGCTGGCTGCCAAGCTGGAGGTACTGCAATTTCTGATGCGCCTGAAAATCGTCGAGTTCGTGGCTGAGCCCTTCCAGCAATCCTTCCATGAGATGATGGAAGAAGTCCTCTTCCAGTGTGCCTTCGAGATCGACAAAGATGGGAAAGAAGATGAATTTATCGTCCTGCATTTGCCGCAGGTCGTGCAACATTTTGTAAAGCAGCGAGGTTTTGCCGATGCGGCGCTCGCCGTAAATCATCAGGCTGTTGTGGGCCAGGCCCGCTTCGGCATTTTGCAGCAAATCATCCCGCCCGAAGAACATCTCCTGCGAACGAATGGGGGTTCCGGCAATGTAGGGGTTAAAACGACGCTCGACCGCTTGCTGGCGCATGTGCCAACGCACGGCGGTACTCCACGAGGCGTAGCCGACCACCGCAGCGAACAGGGTGAGAAAGACGACGCTGAGCAGGGCAAATTCAGGACGCATTCGAGCCAGCCGCTGCAACAGAGAATCCCGCATCGTGTCATTGCCCAAGTAGGGGGCCCTTTGCCATTGATTACCCTCATAGCGCGCCAGGCCCGAGCGGGTCGCCACCCACAAGGCGCCATCGGGCGTGCGGGCCATGCTGCCGATGAAGCGATCGGACAGGGAATTGCGATCGGTAAATGTATGAATCGTCTGGCCATCAAAATGGATGAGCCCGGAGGAAGTGGTTCCCAGCCACATCTCTCCCGTCTCATCCAGCCACAGGGCCTGGATGTCGGGCCAGGTGGTTGCTTGGCCATCTACGTCGAAATAAACAGCCTCCCAGGCATCTTGATGCAGCCGATAGAGGCCCAAGCCGCTGACACCGGCCCACAAGGTGCCATCCGGGCCCACAGCCAACGTGGTGATGCGGCCCGGGGGCGCAGGGGGTGCCGAATCGGATTGAGCCAAAACCATGGCTGTCATCAACAACAGCCCCAGCACAAGCAACAGAACAAGGGGGAAGAAAGGCTTTTTCATCATTTCGAAGATTTTACAGGTGGGGGATTATGTTATGCTGCTATTTTACACCATGGGGCTCTTGTGACAAAAAAGGTGGCAGGCCTATTGTATCTTCGTATCCTTAGTGGTCAATCAGAGAACGTGAATGGTTACTTGGGATATGGCATCATAAAGTTATGGTTACTACTAAGGTAGCCCGGCTAGAAACCACGAAGACACGAAGCCACAAAGGCACGAAGAAAAGAAAAAGCTTTGAAATGCTTGGTGTTCTTAGTGTCTTTGCGCCTTTGTGGTGATTGAAGTCGGGTACGTTAGTC
>CAZMDD010000122.1:0-3014 GCA_964565065.1 uncultured Caldilineales bacterium
CGACGATGTCACCGAGGCTCGCTGGTTTCCTCTGGATGCCATCCCCTGGCCCGAAATCGCATTCCCCGAGCATCTGCGGCAGGCCCTGAGTCAGGCCGGCATTACAAAATGAGCGTAATTTACTGGCGAAAATGAATTCGGTGCTAAAATGTGTCATGGCAACTACAGATGGCACAGATTTCGCAGATTTTTCGTTACTACTAAGGCAGCTTGGCCAGAAACCACTAAGACACGAAGCCACAAAGGCACAAAGAAAGAAAAGGTTTTGAAATGCTTGGTGGTGCGCTCTGGATAGCGATGAACCGTTACATTTCAACTTTCATAGCATCATCTACTTCATAAAAAGGATCTACCATGACGCAAGCTTTCACACTGGAAGATCGCCCGCAACGGGCATCTCATACCACCTTCGAAGTTGTCGATGACCAGGCTGTCATCATCAATCTGAATGCTGGCAGCTATGTTTCGTTGAATGAAACTGGCAGTTTTTTGTGGCAGCGGTTGGATGGCGAAACCACTCTGGGCAGTATTGCGCAGGCTCTGGCTGCTCGTTACGGCATCTCCGAGACTATTACCGGCCCCGATGTTTTGGCATTGGCTCAGGAACTCAGACAGGAAGGGCTTCTGCGTTGAAAACAGTCCAAACAGCTCCACCAGCGTCCCCGGCATAGCTGCTTTTGCAAAATACTGGCAAGTTCGCTACAATGCCCCCATCTGTTTCGTTCCATCTTCTCTGTTTTTTGGGGATACACCATGAAAGTTCGTTTGCTCATTTTATTTGCATTGGTGGCGCTTGTTGTAAGCTTGTTGATGCCTGCTCAGGCCCATGCCAGCAGCGGCCCTACCATCCACAAAGTGCGGCGGGGCGATACCCTTTCGCTGATTGCTAAAAAGTATGGCGTTAGCATCGATTATTTGATGCGTGTCAACAATCTGCGCAATGCTAACCGTATCTATGTGGGGCAGCGCCTGGTCATCCGCCCGGGCCAAACAGCGCCCGGTAGCAATGTCCATGTGGTGCGCCGCGGCGATACGCTTTCCAGCATCGCCCAAAAGTATGGAACCAGTGTGGCCGCTATCCAGCAGGCCAATCATTTGCGGGGCAGCATCATCTACGTGGGACAACGCCTGAAATTGCCAGGTGGTTCCGGCAACGATGCCGCGCAGCAACAGAATATCATTCATGTGGTGCGTCGTGGCGAAACGCTCTCGGGCATTGCCCGGCGTTATGGGGTTTCGGTGGCGCAAATTTCTCAGTTGAACAACATCAAGCGTGATGCTCTGATTCGTGTGGGGCAGCGGTTGGTGATTTCGGGCAAGCCTGATGCCGCTAAAAAGAAGGCTAACGGGCGCAAGAAGATTGTGGTGGATATTTCGCAGCAGCGTTGCTGGCGGTATCAGGGTGAGCAGTTGCTTAATACCTGGCGCTGTTCTACGGGCCGCAATAATTCGACCAAAGTCGGTAATTTTCGGGTGCAAAGTAAGTTGCGCAAGGCTTATGGCTCTACCTGGAATATTTGGATGCCGTGGTGGATGGGTATTTATTGGTCCGGGCCTGTAGAAAATGGCATTCATGGCCTGCCGTGGGATGCTAACTCGGGCCGCCGCACCTGGGCGGGCCTGGTGGGCACACCCATCACCTATGGCTGTGTGATGCTGAATGATGCCGCGGCCAAAACGTTGTGGATGTGGGCTGATATTGGCACACAAGTCATCATCAAGCGTTAGGCGTGCCTGTGCATGATGCGCCTGCGGGGTGTGCCTATGCGCGCGGGCAGGGAACAAATTATCCTGCCGGGCGTCATGTAAGTATAATAGAGGGCAGCAATACAGGCTTTGCCTGCAAATGTTGCCATAAACTGAAAATATCCTGTATCCATCGTTATCGAGGTTGCTAATCCGTGTCATTCAATCCATTTCGTCGTGCAAAAATCGACGTGGAAGATCAAAAGAAAATTGATAAAAGCCTGAACAAAACCCGCAGCGGTGTTTTGGGACGACTGGGAACGCTTTTCCAGGCCAGCGAAATTACCGAAGCGTTGTGGGAGGAGTTGGAAGAGCTTCTCATCATCGGCGATGTGGGCGTGGAAACCACGCTCAAGCTGGTGGAGGCTACTCGCGAGCGGGTACGTGAGCAAGGCATCAAAAAGACTTCTGATGCTTATCAGGTGCTGAAAGAGGAAATGGTCAGCATTTTGCAAGCGGATGCACCTCCTCTGGATATCGATAATGAGAATCGTTTGCTGAGTGTGGTTTTGGTGGTGGGTGTCAATGGCTCGGGCAAGACCACCAGCATCGGCAAGTTGGCCAATTATTACCGTCTCAAGGGCCGACGGGTGGTGCTGGCCGCGGCAGATACCTTCCGCGCAGCAGCTATTGATCAGTTAAAGGTGTGGGGCGAGCGGGCTCACGTTTCGGTGATTGCCCACGAGCCCGGCGGCGACCCGGGAGCAGTGGTTTACGATGCCATTCGCGCCAGTCAGCAATCCCGTAATGCCGATATTTTGTTTGTCGATACGGCGGGCCGCCTGCATACCAATTTCAATCTGATGAAAGAGATGGAGAAAATCCGCAATGTGGCGCAGCGGCAAGTACACAAAGCTCCGCACGAGGTGCTGCTGGTGTTGGATGCTACCACGGGCCAAAATGCCATCACCCAGGCCGAGAAATTTGGCGAAAGTGTGGCGGTAACGGGCGTGGTGCTTACCAAGCTGGATAATACGGCCAAGGGGGGCGTGGTCATTGCCATTGCTCATCGGCTGGGAGTGCCTGTGCGCTTTGTGGGCACGGGCGAAGGCATCGAAGATTTGGCCGAGTTTGACCCCTGGGTCTTTGTCGAATCGCTGTTGGAGCAGGATGATTTGTAGAAATTTAGTAACGACTAACGTACCCGACTTCAATCACCACAAAGGCGCAAAGACACTAAGAACACCAAGCATTTCAAAGCTTTTTCTTTTCTTCGTGCCTTTGTGGCTTCGTGTCTTCGTGGTTTCTAGCCGGGCTACCTTAGTCGT
>CAZMDD010000123.1:0-13263 GCA_964565065.1 uncultured Caldilineales bacterium
CCGAATTCATTTTCGCCAGTAAATTACGCTCATTTTGTAATGCCGGCCTGACTCAGGGCCTGCCGCAGATGCTCGGGGAATGCGATTTCGGGCCAGGGGATGGCATCCAGAGGAAACCAGCGAGCCTCGGTGACATCGTCGCCCGCTTGCAGGCTGCCCCCTGTGGCTCGAGCCAGAAAGAGCAGAAAAACGCCCTTTTTGGCAGGCGAACGCAAGGGGAGCGCCTCCAGAATTTTGCCCACACTGGCATCGATACCAGTTTCCTCCTTGATTTCCCGGGCCAACGCCGCGCGGGCATCCTCATCATATTCTACAAAACCGGAAGGCAGCGCCCAAAAGTTTTTACGCGGAGCCACGCCACGTCGCACCAGCAAAAGTTGGTCATCCTGCACCAGCAAAGCACCCACCGCCAACTTGGGATCCCGAAACACAACATAGTGGCAGCTCGGGCACCAGGGACGGTCTGAGCCAAACAGATGCTTGGTTTGCAGCGCATGGCCGCAGCGGGGACAAAAATTATAAACGTCAATCATGGGCGTGGAGCCAGCGTGAGCGAAAGCTGCATCTTTTTACCTTCGCGATAAAACGTCAGGGTAACGGTATCGCCTGGTGAGCAATAGCGCCCAAGATAAGCCAACAGATCATCAAAAACCTGCACCGGTTGCTCATCGATGGCCACAATCACATCACCGCCAATAGCAACGGGCATACCGCCGATGGTGGTGCTATCGGTGGCGCCATGCAAACCCGCTTTAGCCGCGGGCGCTGATTTGACCACCTCTTCCACCAACACGCCCCGCTCCACCGGCAAATTCAACTCCCGCGCAGCAAATGGCGATAACGTCATCCCCCGAATGCCAATGTAGGGATGCTGGAATGCGCCCTGCCGGATGATGGCCTGACTGACCCGCTGCGCAAAATACGCGGGAATCCCAAACCCGATGCCGGAATTACTGCGCGTTTGCGATTGCAGCATGAACGCCACGCCCACCACTTGGCCACGAGCATTGAGCATGGGTCCGCCGCTATTGCCCGGATTAATGGCCGCGTCCGTTTGGATGACCTCGGGCAACGAGTAGACACTTTCGGGCAGGTTGATGAGCCGCCCCAACGCAGACACAATGCCTGTGGTCAGGGTGCTGGCATTGCCAAAGGGATTGCCAATCACCAGTAGACGATCGCCCGGCGTTAGATCATCGATGCTGCCAAATTGCACCGGGCGCAAATCGAGACCGCGAGGGTCAACCTTGATGACTGCAATATCTGTATCGGCATCGCTGCCCACCACCTCTGCCGGAGCTTGCACGCCATCATAAAAAGTTACCACCACACTTTCTGCATCCTCGATGACATGATGATTGGTGATGATGTGCCCTTCCCGGTCGATAACAAAGCCGGAACCCTCCCCCGTGCTAAACATAAATGGCATAAGATTATCGGGATGCTCGTCGCCACCCAACATTGCTTCATCCAGCACCTGCACCGAAACCACACTGGGCGCAACTTGCCGATAAACCTGAGTGTAAATGTCTGTTTCCAGATCATCCGCTACTAATTCGGGTCGTACAGGGATAGAAGTGGGTGTCAGTAACGCCATGCGCACGGACGCTTTGGCCGGAGGATGGGTCACCTTCCAGATAGTGAGCCCCCCTATAGCCAAGAAACAAAGGCCGAAGAAAGTCGCCAGCACTAGCAAAGACACCATAAGCAGCCAACGATTTGAGGATTTTTTGGACATCAGCACAACTCCTGTAACAAGGCAGGTTTTTTAGTCGAGATAAGCCTCCAGGCCCGAATTTTTCAGTTCCTGGATAATTTTCTTCACATCCTGAGCCCGAGACGCAGGCACCACCAGCACGGCATCATCGGTATCGACCACAATCATATCTTGCAGACCGATGGTGGCGATGAGGCGCTTTTTGCTGAATGTTAGCACATTTCGACTGTCGTAATCCACATGCCGGGCCTGCGCAACATGACCACGCACATCTTTGGGCAACAGCTCCAACAGCGCAGCCCACGAACCGATGTCGTGCCAGCCCATCTCTACAGGAAAGACCGCCACCCGCCGGGCTTTTTCCATGACGCCATAATCGATGCTGGGATTACCAGAAAGGGGCATCCAGTGGCGAGCAAAGGCTGCGGCCTCATCAGGCCCGTGCAGCGCGGGCATAAGCTGCTGCAAAGCCTGATGCAGCGCAGGCATGTGCTGCGCAAACTGGTCCATTATCACATCGGCCCGCCAAATGAACATGCCACTGTTCCACACAAAATGGCCTGCCTGCAAAAAATGTTGCGCTGTGGGCAAATCAGGCTTTTCGCGAAAACGTCGCACTCGCCGGGCCTGCAAGCCGTTGAAGGCTCCCAAAGGCTCCCCCATCTCGATATATCCAAAGCCTGTTTCGGGGTGAGTGGGGCGAATGCCCAGGGTAATGAGCGCCCCTGTTTGCGCTAACTGGCTGCCCGCGACCAAGGTTTGACGCAAAACCTCCGGCTTTTGGATGAGGTGATCCGCGGTGAGTACCGCCATGACCGCGTCTCGATCCTGGCGCAGCAGATGAATGGCTGCCAGACCAATGGCCGCAGCAGAACCTCGGGCCGCGGGTTCGCCGACAATGTTTTCATGAGGAAGTTGTGGTAGCTGTGCTGCCACCGCATCCACATATTCCTGGTTGGTGATGACAAAAATCTGCTCCGGAGCAACCAGCGGCGTCATACGATCGTAGGCTTCTTGCAACATGCTGCGTTGCTGCCCGGTGAGATCTAAAAATTGTTTGGGCGAACTTTTACGGCTGCGGGGCCACAGGCGGCTGCCCACACCGCCCGCTAAAATGGTAGGGTAAATGTGTTGAGTCATGGTTAATCCTTATCGCCTTTGATAGGATGGTTTGAATTTTGCTCCAATAAAGTCAGGGCATTGCGCATGGCCCGATCAGCCGCGGCAGTGAGCAGACTGCGCCAGGCCAGAATACGAACAAAGGGAGGCGCTTCGTGGTCAGATGTCAGCGCTTCGTTCACAGCCATGGTTTGCATGGCCTGTTTACGATTTTTGGTAAGCATCAGCCAGCGGGCCTGCTGCACCAAACGCTCTCGCAGCACGATGCGATTTTCTTCAGCCATGAGCATATCAATCACCTGCCGATGTGCAGCATCACCTTGGGCCAGAGTCTTGTGCTGATGCGCCAGCAAAATGGTGGCCAGTTCCGGCACACCCCAGGCCCAACCAGCAAAAGCAGGATGCTCCAACAATGCCTTGGATGCTTCGTCATCCAGTTGCGTGGTGGCCTTGGGTAGCCGGGGCCAGGAGGCTGCGTTGCCATCCCATGTCCCTTGCCACAACCAATGTCCAAATACAACCACCTCGCCGGGCCAAGGAAAATTCTTGGCGTGCATGGTTTGCAGCGCTCGCTCCAGCAGATGCAAGCCCAGAGCCGGGTCGATTTCGGCCAGCATGGCATGATGCTGGCTTTCGGGCATGCGCACATGATGCACCTGCCCACGCGGCGCGGGCGAGGCAAGGCTCATCAAATCGATATTGGAATGAGCCGAAGCGTACACCACGCCCAACTCATCTTGCAAAATGAGCATGAGCAAATTGCCGGCATCGGCTCCCGGAGACTGATGCACAAACCACAAAAAACTGTGTCCTTGCGCATTGACCGGTGACCACAACGCCCGCAGCGCACCCCCCGGCAGCTCCTGAACGCCCGCCATCTGCAATTTTTGCTGCTGACGCCGGGCCAGCTTCTGCAGATGAGGACTGACCACATGCTCCAGAGTACGCAAAACCTGCAATGTCAGGGCATGTCGAATACCGCCCAGACTAACGAGAATCTCCTCTTGCAACGCATCATCGGCATACGCGGCAATGGTCAACAACAAACGCACTTTGGCCGGGTCATCCATAGCCAAAATCACATGCAGCACCGCCTGAACAATCTCAGGCGGCTCATCCAAAAGCTGCTCTGCATACTCCACCAGCACCATAGGCTCTGTTTGAGCCATGCTCAGCGCCTCTTCGCCACTTTCGCGGGCCACATCATACGAAGCAGGAATGCGCTGCGCCATGGCCGCGTCAATCTCCTGCCCCAAATAACGCTCCAGCAGCATCACCGCGGTCAGCCGGGCATTATCGGTGCGGGCATCATCCATGGCCGCCTGCCGCAGCGCCGGAATCACCAGCTCGGGGGGCAAATGCTTGGCCAAACGTCCCATTCCTCCACGCATGGCAGGGTTGCTATCTTCGAGATGACGCAGCAGCGCCTTGAGCGCCAGAGGGCCCTTTTGCGCCAACTCTCGGGCCAGCACCTCTTGCTGTTGCGCATTGCGGGCCTGGGCCAGCGCCTTAATCGCTTGTTCGACCGCCAGGCGATCGCCAAAGCTGTGTAAAATGCGTGAATCTTTATCGCTCATGGTGCGCAATGATAGCACATCGGGCGCCGTTTGGAAATTGGCTTCATGGCCCGGCACTACCCCTTTTGCTCCCAGTCGATTTGCACATCGCCCGCCCAAATGGTGTGCAGCCCCCCCGCGGCATCTCGCACCAACAAAGCTCCCTGGGATGAAACAGATTCTGCTCGCCCGTGCAGGGTGGGCTGACTCGCGCGCCTGACAGTTACCTGGCGCCCCAAAGGCTCCAGCCCCCGCGCCCAGGCATAATGCGGAGACACGCCCGCGGCCAAGTCGGCGTAGCGCTGCGCCAGCGCCTGCGCAAAAGCCTTGCTCAGAACAGCGATGTCGTGACTGCGTCTTGTAGCCTGTTGCAGGCTGATTGCTGTTTTAGCCAGCGCAGTGCCGCTAAAATCGTTATTCACATTCAGGCCCAGCCCGATGATGGCATAACGCAAAGCAGCGCCATCACTCTCCAACTCGGTGAGTACTCCGGCCAGTTTTTGGCGTCCCAGCAGCAAATCATTGGGCCATTTGGCCCGCGGCCTTACACCCGCCACCTGCCAACAAGCATCCATGGCAGCCAACGAGACCAGCATAGTCAATTGCTGCGCCTGAGCCAACGACATGGCAGGACGCAGTAAAACAGAAAGATAAAGACCTCCACGCATGGATTCCCAGCTATGATCCAAACGCCCGCGACCCGCGGTTTGCTCTCGGGCCACCAACATCAGCCCTTCACGGGCCCCCATTTGCGCCCACTCACGCATCCAATCTTGTGTCGAACCAATACGATTCAGATGAATAGTTACGATTTCCACAATTTACCACGATGACGTGAAAGACTGCCAGCGCCAAACATACGCGCCATGAATCCGGTACGCTCAATTTTAGCTTCATCCGCGACATCCTCCCAATGGCCGCGCTCCTGCATTGCAAGCCATTGACGCCGACGTTTTTGCCCCGTCTCAAACCAAGCCTGAATCGTCTCGGCATCCTCGTTATCCAGCGCCTTTTTCCAGCCGGTCAATTCCGCCAACATTGCCTCCAGCCAATAACTGATGTTATCGCGATTCTCAAAAACAGTTTCAGTAAGAGCCGCGGGATCGAACTCGGGCATGAGCGTACTTTGCTCAAATTGCATCCCGGCCACGCGCCGAATCTCGGGCCAGGCCTGGCTATGGCTAACCGCGTGCATCAACGCGCCCGAAAGCATCAGAGGCAGACTTTCGGCCGCAGCGACCAGGCCATCATGCTCGCTGGCGCTCAAAAAGTAGGGATTAGCTCCCAGCGCACTGACCATATTGGCTGCCACCTTGACAGCATCCGGGTTTACATCCTCTTGCGGACACAGCGTCCAAGTCGCACCCTGAAACAAATCAGCCGTGGCATCCTCGGGCCCAAGACTTTGACCGTGCTGCAAAATGGGATTGCCGCCGATAAAATGCACGTTATCGGGCAACTGTTGGGTTACAGCCTCTTGCACCGGACGTTTGAGTGGCGCAGTATCCATAATCAAACAACCAGGCTTCAAATCCAGCTTAATGGCCTCCAGCGTGGGAGCGATGTCGTTGATAGGCAACGCCAGCACAATCATGTCGGCATCCCGACAAGCAGCCACCAAATTCCAATGAGTGGTATCAACAGCTCCCACTTTTAGCGCCTGATCCATAGCTTTGCGGTCTTTATCGTGACCGATGAGGGTGTGATTTTGTTCCAGATTTTTGAGTCCCAGACCGATGGATGTGCCAATCAGGCCCAGACCAATGATGCTAATTTGTGACATAGTGTCTCCTGTGGGGGGGAGTGGTGCGAATTTGACTGACGCCACTGGGAGCAAGCGGCATGTCTTATCCACTTTTTGTCGTAAAGACACCCAAAAAGGTGAAACACAAATGGTTCCTTGCCTTTTTCATGGTATCTTTGTGGCTTGGATGGTCCTCTCTGCGTAGCGATGATCAGTTTCAGCAATCAGAAATAACCACTGCCCTTGTGGGAACGAATGACGGCCCGCTGCCTGCGCCGCCAAATCCAGCGCATAACAATGAAGATGAGTAATAGCATGAAAATTGCAGCCAACGCAGGCAAGATGATGGCAGCCAGGGCCATGCTGGCCGAGGCCACATCCTCCATGAGGCTGACAAAAGGATTACCCATGCCTGCAGTGGTGGCGGTAATCACAGGTCGGGCTGTGGTTTTGACCGCATGCAGACTACCTGCGGCCATCAAACCCAACACCATGGCCAAAATCGGGCTCATGTCTGAGATGACGTTGCCATTGGAGGCGAAGAGGATGGCTCCGGCCGCGGGCCGTACCACCGACTGGATGAGGTCATTTACGCTATCCACTGCCGGAATTTTATCTGCGGTCATCTCGATGCCCAACAAAATGGCCAAAATGCCCAACACCCACGGATTCGACAGGGTGTCCCAGGGGGCATCCAGGGTGAGCAGATTGGTGAACCGGGCCAAAAGACCAACGATGAGCAGGGGCAAGTATGCGTTCAATCCTGCTGCGGATGAGAGCCCAAAGGCCGATAAGATGTTAATCATGGCAAATTCCTTGAGCAGCGGGCGCTAATGAAAAGCTATGTGGCAGCCAGTGCCATGGGACGGGTTGAATCAATAGCGGACGCGCCCATGATGCTCGTTCATTATACGTTATTTTGTGCCATTTGGTCGCGTTGGGGGTGCGGATGCCAACCGGGCGCATCGATGGGAAAACGGGCATCTACTCTTGCTTGCAGGGTCATTAATGCCTCTTCGATGTCGATGTCGTATTGGTAGGCCAGTTTGAAGAGAAAAACGATGGTATCAGCCAGTTCTTGGGCCAGGGCCTGCCGATGTTCCTCGGGCATGGCATCCTTTTTGTAGCCCGTGAGAAAAAGGACTTCGCGGGCGACCTCGCCCAGTTCTTCCAGAGCATGCACCACGGTCAGGCCGGGATCAGCTTTATCGAAGCCGCGGGCTTCATCCCACTCTTTAATCCATTGCTGGTAGTCGGAGATGTTCATTGGGTGGCTGCCAGCACATCCTTGAGAAATTCAGTTTGTTGCCAGGCGCCGTGGCGGCTGACGCCCAGGCGCACGATGACCATGTTGCGAGAGGGGATGACCACGACATATTGGCCATCATGCCCCTCGGCAGCGTAGGCATCTTCGGGGACGCCGGGCCATTCTTTGTCGTCGCCGCTGCCATAGTTGAGCCACCACAAAGCGCCATATTGACCGTGCGATGCCGGCGCGGGCGTGCGGGTGTAGTCGACCCAGCCCGGAGGTAGAATTTGCTCATCTTCCCACTGGCCATCTTGCAGATAAAGCTGGCCAAAGCGGGCCCAATCGCGCGCGGTGGCATACATGTAGGAGGAGCCGACGAATGTGCCAGATGCGTCCGGTTCGATGACTGCGCTGGTGACGCCGATGCGATGGAAAAGGGCTTGCTGCGGGAAGGCCCAAACGTCGGTGATATTGCCGCCGATGGTGTGGCGGATGAGGCGGGCCAGGATGTTGGCTGTGCCGCTGGAGTAGTGCCACAGGGTGTCGGGCGGGGCAACGAGGGGTTTGTTGGCTGCATAAGCGCCCATATCACTGCTGTTGTAGAGCATTTGCACCACATCAGATTTGAGGTCGCCGTAGTCTTCGGAGGATTCCAGGCCGCTGCTCATGCGGATGAGCTGGTCGGTGGTGATGAGGTGGCGGGGATCGTCAGCCGCGGCCCATTCGGGCACGGGCGCAGGGGCCATGATGTCGAGTTTGCCTTGCTGTACCAGGATGCCCAGCAGGGCGTTGGTAACGCTTTTGGTCATGGACCAGCCCAGGAAGGGGGTGTCTTTGCCGTAGCCTTCGGCGTAGCGCTCGGCGATGATTTGACCCTCTTTGACCACGAGAATGGCCCGGGTGCGGCGGGGATTTTGCGGATTGGTTTCTGCGAACCATCTGTCTAGCACGGGAGCTAAGCGGGCGTCGGTTTGTGCGGGGGCATCGCCCGCGGGCCAGGGGACGGACGCGTCTAACGCGGGTGCGGGCGGGGGCGTGTAGGCCCGAGTCTCGTAGGGTTTTTCGCCGGCCAACAGGGTGCAGCCCAGTCCGGGGCGGTAGATGGCGGTTTGGCTCGCGGCCCAGCCCCACAGGGTGACTGTGGCCTCTCCTTTTTCGGCGTCCAGTTGCGGATGCAGGAAGGGCACCAGGGGGTTATCGGGCATTTCGTCCATGACTGTTTCTACGCTTTGCCCGGTGAGGAAGTGGTTGGAGCAAAGGACTTTGGCGGTGTAACCAGTAGCGACTTTGAAGGTGGGTAGCATGTAGAAGTAACCTCCGGCCACTGCAACGATGAGCAGTAGAACAAGAGCAAAAATGATGCGTTTGATCCAGCGTTTCATGGGCAGGCCTCCGGGTGGGGTGTTAATGGCTAATGGTCAACGGGTGGCGCGGATTTGTGTGATGAATTTGGGGGATTTGAGTCGGCGTTCCAGCAGAAAACGGAGGTAATCCCCCATCAACTTCTCGACCTGGCGCAGGGTTCCGGGGGTAAGCTGGAGCTGGCTGATGTGGCTGTAGGCTTGGCTTTGCACAAAGCGCAGGACTTTGAGGGTGTTCAGGGGCAGGGGGAGGGCGCTGGCCGCGCCTTCGCCGTGGCGAGGGCAGAGGATGCCGCCGCGCTCATGGCTGAAGTAGTTGAGCTGGGGTTGAATTTTCTGGCCACACTGGACGCATTGAAAGAGTTGGGGGGCAAAGCCAACGTGTTGCAGCAGATGAAGTTCGTACCAGCGGGCGGTGAGTGCGGGCGTGGTTGCGGTTTGCAGATGTCGAAAGCTGGTAAGCAATAGCTGGTAAAGTTCGGGGTGCGGGTCCTCTTCTTGCACAAAGGCGTCCAGGAGTTCGCAAAAGTAGTAGGCGTAGGCGGTAAGTTCCAGGTTTTCGCGCAGTTGACGAAAGCTGGTGACTGTTTGGGCACTGGTGATGACATCCCAGCTTTTGCCTTTGGCCAGCATGAGCGCCGCATGGGTGAAGGGCTCAAGATGGCCCGCTTTGCGACTGGCAGGTTTGCGCACACCGCGGGCGATGACAGTACGCTTGCCGTAGTCGGGGGTAAAAAGGGTGATGACGCGGTCTGCTTCACCTTGGCCCCGACGTTTGAGGATGATGGCTCGGGTGCGATAGACGCGTTCGCGACGGGAAGACATGAGCTCACGCAAAGGTGCAATGGCGCCAGAAGAAGGATAAATCGACAGTCAAGAAATCAACCATCCCCCAAACCTTCCCCGGCGTTTCCTCTGTGCAACGCTGTGTTCCTTTTTAAATCACCCGCGCCAAAGGAGTCGGGCAGGAGTTCGGGCACGGAGGTGCGACGGATGTTTCCCTGGCCATCGGCGATGAATACCGTCATCCCGGGCGCAAATTCATGCATGACCTGGCGACAACTGCCGCAGGGACTGCCGCCATTTTCGGTGACGATGGCAATGGCCTGAAAGTTGCGATAGCCCTCGGAGACAGCTTTGAAGATGGCCACCCGCTCTGCACACAAGCCCAGGGGATAAACGGCGTTTTCGACGTTGCAGCCGGTGATGATGGTTCCATCGGTGGTGAGCACCGCCGCGCCCACGCGGTAGCGCGAGTAAGGCGCATATGCTCGCTCGCGGGCCCGAGTGGCGTGTTGCACCAGTTTTTGGGCATCAATGGCCATGGGGACTTCCTTCGCTGTGCGGGGCCTCTGCGGGCGCATCGACGGGAGTGTGCCGCAATGTGACCATGGCTTCTTCGATGCGGTTATCATGGACTTTCAGAACTTCGATGTGTACACCGTCGAGGTCGAAAGCGTCGCCCGGGTCAGGCACACGCTGGAGATGCGCATAGATGACACCGGCCAGGGTGTTGTAGTTTTCATCATCTGCGGGCAAATGTACGTTAAGCTCACGATTCAGGTCATCGACATCCATGCGCCCGTTGACGATGTAGCTGCCGTCCTCTTGCGATTGCAGCATGGGTTGCTCAGAGTCGTATTCGTCCTGGATTTCGCCCACGATTTCTTCCAGCAGGTCTTCGATGGTGACGATGCCGGCTGTGCCGCCATATTCATCCACCACAATGGCAAGATGGGTGCGTTTTTGTTGCAAGTCGGCCAGGAGGTCATCGACCATGGCAGTTTCGGGCACGAAGTAGGGCGGGCGCATGATTTCCTGCACAGTGATATCAATGCGCTGATCCCGAAAGCAGGTAAGAATGTCTTTGGCGTAGAGGATGCCGACGATTTTGTCGATGGTGTCGTGGTAGAGGGGAATGCGGGAGTGTCCGGCGCTGTCGATGACATCCAGGGCGGCCATGAGGGGTGTTTCTTGGGGCAGGGCCACCACATCGACCCGCGGAATCATGACTTCGCCCACGGTGGTTTCGCTAAAGCGGAAGATGCTGTCGATGAGTTCACGTTCATCTTCTTCGATGAAGCGCTCGCCATCGCCCAGGTTGAGGAGCAGTCGCAGTCCATCTTCGCTAAGAAAGATGTTGCGCTCCGATTGTTCATCGGCGACGCCCATGGCCCGGGCCAGGCGCATGATGAGCCACACCACGGGGGAGACCAGGAGGATGAGCCAACGCAGGGGGCTGACGATGCGGGCGGCAATATCCATGGGATGTTGCACGGCCAACGCCCGTCCGATGATTTGCAGGAAGAGCAAAAGCAGGCCTCCTCCCACCAGGGCCCAGCCCGATTTCCATCCCACGCCCCACGCTTGAAGTCCCATCCAGGTGATAGCTGCCGCGGCCAGGGTAATGGCGATGGTTTTGAGTACGATGACGCCGCTGAGGAAGTGTTGGGCGTCGGCCAGGAGTGAATCGATACGTTGCGCCGATGAGACACCTTGATCGCTGAGTTTGCGAACATGGGCTCTGCTGATGGTGGCCAGTGAGACTTCGGCCAGGGCAACGAAAAACATCAACAAAAAAGAGAAGGTGAGCAAGGATAAGCCACCTAGGGGAACATCGTCCATTGTTTCTAAACTGGTCCTTTAATGAGAATGAATGCCAACGATTAATGCATGACTTTTGCCAAAAGCAGTCATGCTATCAAGGGTTTGCCAAGAAAGTTTATGTCATGCGAACTATACCATTAAGCGCCCGCTGCGGCAAGTTAGCCATTGAGGATGGAACCTGCGGGGATGTCTATGTTTTCGGGAAAGTCGCAGCCGGTGGCGATAACGCCGGCGCCGATGGTGGCGCCTTGGCCCACGGTGACATCGGTTAGCACTGCATTGGGGCCAATGATGCACTGCTCGCCCACTGTTGTTTCCCCTTGCAGCACTGCTCCGGGGCCGATGGTGGTATCTGGCCCCACTTGCACGCCAGGCTGAATGCTGGTGGTTTCGGGGTTGATGAGGGTGACGCCGGCGAGCATGAGTTTACGGTTGGTGCGCGTGCGCATGATGCGCTCGGCTTCGGCCAGGTGTACGCGCGTGTTGACGCCCAGCACTTCTTCGGGGGTGTGGGTGGTGACGACCGCCACATGGCGGCCATCAGCCACAGCCAGGCTCACCAGATCGGTGATGTAGTATTCCCCTTTGCGGGGACTGGGTTGCAGGCGATGCAGTGCGGGCCACAGCCAGGCAGCATCAAAGCAGTAGACGCCGGCGTTGAGTTCTGTGATGGCTTTTTGCTCATCGGTGGCTTCGATTTCTTCGACGATGGCCAGGGCGCCGCCATCCTGGCCTCGCACAACGCGCCCAAAGCCTCTGGGGTTGTCGGCGATGACGGAGAGCATGGTGATGGTGGCCTGGCGGGCCTGATGGGTGCTGAGCAGGCGTTGCAGGGTCTCGGGCGTGATGAGGGGCATATCCGCAGCGTAGACCAGCACGACATGGGCTTTGTCTGCCAGCGCAGCCTCGGCCTGCATAACAGCGTGGCCTGTGCCCAGTTGCTGTTGCTGGATGACAAATGTAGCACGATTGCCCACAGCGGCTCTGACTTCATCAGCTTTGTGCCCCACGATGACCACAGGGGGCACGGTGCTGATGGCTGCGGCCAGGTCGAGGCTGTAGTGAATCATCGGACGGCGGGCCAGGGGATGCAGAACCTTGGGCAAGTTGGATTTCATGCGGGTTCCCTTACCCGCGGCAAGGATGACAATGGCTGTGGTCATAAGGATGTAAAGGAGGGAGAGTAGGGTGAAACGTGGTCATCAAAGCATGCCAGAAAGCCCCCTGAATGGCAAGTTCAGACGCAAAACCTGGCCACAGAAACAGAAAAACCCCGCCTGAAAAGACGGGGAAATAAGGGCAAAGAAAAAGCTCTCTTGGCGATGACCTACTCTCGCGGGGGGTCGCCCCCCAACTACCATCGGCGCTGAAGAGCTTAACCTACGGGTTCGGAATGGGACCGGGTGTTTCCTCTTCGCTAGTATCACCAAAAGAGCTTTATTCACAAAGTTAAGGGTTGACACCCTAAAAACTGGATAGGATACAAAATAACAGCATTCATTGAATCTTAAAAGAATGATTAAGCCATTCGTGCATTAGTACGGCTCGGCTGAATGCATTGCTGCACTTACACCTACCGCCTATCAAGCTGGTGGTCTTCCAGCGCACTTATCACCATAAAGGTGGGGGAATCTCATCTTGAGGCAGGCTTCCCACTTAGATGCTTTCAGCGGTTATCCTTGCCCGACTTAGCTACCCAGCAATGCCGTTGGCACGACAACTGGTACACCAGAGGTCAGTCCACCCCGGTCCTCTCGTACTAGGGGCAGATCCTCTCAAATTCCCTACGCCCACAGCGGATAGAGACCGACCTGTCTCACGACGGTCTGAACCCAGCTCGCGTACCGCTTTAATGGGCGAACAGCCCAACCCTTGGGACCTGCTCCAGCCCCAGGATGCGACGAGCCGAC
>CAZMDD010000124.1:0-38925 GCA_964565065.1 uncultured Caldilineales bacterium
GGTATGATCATCCACCGCATCGATTTTCTCCACCTCATCCATGAGCCAGGATGGGTTATCTTTGAGATTGCGCAGCCGTTCGAAGGAGAATTTAACATCTGCCGCAGTAAAGGGATTGCCGCTGTGGAATGTTACATCATCCCGCAAGTGGAAGGTGTAAACCAGGCCATCATCAGAGATTTCCCAACTCTTGGCCAGGAAAGGTACCACTTTGGTGTAATCGGTGCCTTCGAAGGTGACCAGGTTTTCATACACTGCATGCATGATCATGGGCGGGGTCAGCTCATATTGACGTTCCGGGTCCAGGGTGCGGATATCGAAGACCCGGGCGATGACCAGGGTTTTGCCTCCTGATGCTGGCTCGGGGGCCTGGGTGGGCTGTTCCGCAGGCTGAGAGGGCTGCTCAGCGGCCGGGGGCTGCGGTGCCGGCTCAGAAGTAGCGGGCGCGCCACAGGCCGCCAGTAGCATGAGCAATACTCCTAGCGTTAAAACGAACACAAAACGACGAGAGATCTTCATTTCTTCACCTCCAGAGTGGATAGAAAAGCGGGAAAGAATGTAGGTTACTATACATGTTTTGCAACCTTTTGTCAAAGTGATATGGGAAGTTTATCTGACATCGTCTACCAAACGACAAAAGCTATTCCTCAGCATGTATCACTTTATGATAGGATGTTGTTGTTACATCATGCGGCTTTTTTTGTCCCTTTTCTGGTTACACCTAAGGTAGCCCGGCTAGAAACCACGAAGACACGAAGCCACAAGGGCATAAAGAAAGAAAAAGTTTGTAACTGCTAAGGTTGACTCGTCTGCGCCGCTCCGCCCGAGGCTAAACCCTCGGGCTACGGGTGCAAAGCCCCACTGGGGCTCAGCCGTGCAGCCCAAAGGGCTTGGCAAGGGTAGCCCGGAGGTTCAGCTCCGGGCGAAAAAACAGGCCGAAGCCAGGTACGTAAGCATTTCAAAACTTTTTCTTTCTTTGTGCCTTGGTGGCTTCGTGGTTTCTAGCCGGGCTACCTTAGTCGTAACCAGATAACACAAGGTCATGCCAACACTCGCCCGGGCGCAGGCATGCTCACGATGTCGAAATAATCGAAGCATACGCTCCCTCATCCTCAGAAGCTTGAGGTTGCGTATCGGTTAGCTCACGATAAGCCCGTGCGTACAGGGTATTGGAAAATGCCTGTATGAGACTCCTGGAAAGCCACGATGCAGCGCCAATGAAGAGGCCTCCTGCGATAAACAGCAACCAACTGCTCAGAGACATGGAACTTAGCTCGCCGGTCGCTGAAAGCGCTATATCAGGATTCATCATGTTCGGCATGAGTAGCATATTGACCGGAACAATGAACACTTGCATGATCATACCCAACCCCATATTCACAGCCATGATCAACAGCCAAAGTACCACCAATTGTCCAAAATGCGCCCGCACCAAGGCCCATCCTTCGGCAATGCCCTGGCCCACCGTGCGTTGCCCCAGCACCACCGATTGATACATCATCGGCGCTATCACCCCGCGAATGGCACTATAAACCCAGCTCAGACCTAACAGCAGCAGCATACTGCCAAAAAGACCGCCAAACGTCCTGGCCAGATCACTGCCCGCCACATTATCTCCCTGGGCCAAAAGCGCAAAAAAATTGCCCAACGAAAATCCGGCAACAGCAATAAGCAGCAGTACAACAATCAGACCCGGTAGCAACCAAAGAAGATCAACACCCAAAACTTTGAGAGCCACCCGCATGCCAAACCGAAAACCACGCCGCACCTGCACCGCTTCACCGGCCCAAGCCAAATCTGCTTCTCTGATGCCGCCACCTCGGGCCAAAAGGTCGATTACATAACTAAGCAGATAAAAGAAACCAGCAAGCAACACCAGCGGTAAAATCATCAAGAACCACTGCCGCGATGTTTCTGGCATGACAGATAGATTAGGCGTAGTAGCCATGATTACCTGCATGAACCCACGCTGCTTCCACATCATGCCCACGGTGTAAAAACCGGTAATCGGCAACATTAGCACCAGCCCTAAAAGCGAAATAAGCCACAACTTTTTCCGCTGCCATAACAACTTAAATGTGTCAGTAAAAATTTTGCTGTAATTCACAATCAAACCTCCACCAGAGAGGGGCGGGTTGCACCCCCAAAGAATTGAACAACCCCATTATACTCGACCCTGCTGGCAAAAGAAAACCGGAGGCCTGACGACCCCCGGTTGGTGCTGCAATGCAAAAAATATAGTAACGACTAACGTACCCGACTTCAATCACCACAAAGGCACAAAGACACGAAGAACACCAAGCATTTCAAAGCTTTTTCTTTTCTTCGTGCCTTGGTGGCTTCGTGTCTTCGTGGTTTCTAGCCGGGCTACCTTAGTTGTAACAAAATATAACGCTAATCGTCCTCTTTCTCGCGATTCGCCTCATCAATGATAGCCTGAGAAAGATGTTGCGGAACTGGCTCGTAGCGCAGGAAATCAAGGCTGTAAATGCCGCGCCCCTGCGTAATCGAACGAAGATCATTAGAATAGCGCAACAGCTCGGCATAAGGAGCCTCGGCCGAAATGATACTCTTACCACGCAGCGTATCCATGCCCAAAACCCGGGCCCGGCGCGTGTTCAAATCGCTGAGAATATCGCCCATGTACTCCTCGGGCACAGTCACCTCAATCTTGTAGATGGGCTCAAGGAAAATGGGCCCAGCTTCCTGAAACGCCTTCTTGAAGGCCTCACGACCTGCAACCTGGAAGGCAATATCCTTGGAATCCACTGGATGCTCCTTGCCATCATAAACAGCCACTTTAACGCCCACCACCGGATATCCGGCCAGCACGCCACCTTTGAGCACCTGGCGAATACCTTTCTCGATGGAGGGACGGAAGGTGGAGGAGATAGCGCCACCAAAAACCTCCCACACATAATCCAAATCCTGATCCTGCTCGCCCGGCTCGACCCGAAGATAAACCTCGCCGAACTGACCAGCACCACCCGTTTGCTTCTTGTGGCGATGCGAAGCGGAAGCAGTGCGAGAAACTGTTTCTCGATAAGGCACTTTGGGCATTTCGGTGGTAACGTTGACACCAAATTTACCCTTGAGACGATTCACAGCAATGGTAATATGCACATCCCCCATGCCCATCAAAATCATCTGCCGGATAGAATTATCGTTGTACCAACGCAGAGTGGGGTCCTCTTCCACCAGACGACTCAACGCCGAACCAATCTTGGCACTATCTGCTTGCGAAACAGGCTTAATGGCCACAGCATAAAGTGGATTAGGCAAACGCGAAGGAGGCAAAATAATGCCGGAGCCCTTCTCGGCCAATGTATCACCCGTGGCTGTTACACTCAACTTGGCTGCGGCGGCAATATCGCCCGCGGCAACCTGCTCAACTTTAAGCTGCTCTTTACCACGCAAGGTGAAGATATGCCCCAGGCGCTCCTCTGAATTCTTGCCGATATTGTAAAGCCGGGAATCAGATTTGACAGTGCCATTGAAAACCCGGAATAGCGTCAGGCGGCCCACGTAGGGGTCGGCAATGGTTTTGAACACCAAAGCAGCAGTCGTGCCAGCCGGATCGCCATCAAGTTCAGTCTCTTCGCCTTTGATGGTGGCGGGATAAGGCGCACTATCCAGCGGCGAGGGAACCAGGGCGTTGATAAAATTCATAGCAGTGCGCACACCAATGCCCTTAGAGGCCGAGCCGCACAACACGGGCACAATATCGCCCGAGATGAAGGACGTTTTCAGACCGTTGAAAATTTCATCGGGCGTAAGCTCCTCACCATCAAAATACTTCATCAGCAAATCGTCATCGCTTTCAGCAGCAGCTTCCACCAGGGTCAGATGCGCCTCTTCCAGCGCCTCTTGCATGTCATCAGGAACATCGGTCAATTTGGCTTCGGGCCCGACATAAGCCTTGCCCCGAATCGCAGAAACAACCCCCTCAAAGGTGCCCTCAGCACCAATGGGTAAATAAACAGGGATGAAATTACCATCGAAGGTATTCTTCAAATCATCCATCACCTGCTGGAAGTTGGCATTATCGCGATCCATCTTATTGACAAAGATGAGACGCGGTTTATTATCCTGCACCAATTGCTGCCAAGCCAGCTCGGTACCCACTTCCACGCCCGAGACAGCATCCAGCACAATCATGCCCGCCTCAGAAACGCGCAGGGCGCTAATGACATCACCAATGAAGTCAGGATAACCGGGAGTGTCCAGCACATTGATTTTGTGCCCGTCCCACTCCACAGGAAGCAAACTGGTGTTAATTGACTGCGAACGATTGACTTCCTCATCGTCCCAATCTGAAACAGTAGTGCCATCTTCGACACGCCCCATACGATTGGTGGCGCCGGTGGCAAAGAGCATAGCTTCAGCCAGGATGGTCTTACCTGAGCCACTATGCCCCATCAATGAGATATTGCGAATTTTGTCGCTGCTGTAAACCTTCATCTGTCCTCCGGGGATTTTTGTTTTTATCGTATCAGCGCCCACGTTCTGCGTAAGAAGATAGACACTGGACAAGTTGCAAAGGAAGGATATAAAAAGGCGCGTCATTGCGCCCGGAAAAAGTGGCCGTCAAGCGGTCACCCGCAACATTGTAAGGCATCCCCGCGCTTGTGTCAAAATCTATGGGCTCTTGCAGCCGCCGCCCACTAGCCTGCATCATACGTTTTGAACTGCTGCAAAGGCCTGGACATCATAGTTGCCAGCGCCTGATCAAATCCGGCGCGAATCTTGTCCTCATCCAGCGTCAGCAAGCGTCGGTCGCGCATGAGCCAACGCCCTGCCACCATCACATCCTGCACATCAGCCGGGCCCGTACTCCACACCAACGCCGCGGCCACGTTGTGAATGGGCTGATAATGCGACTGCGTGGCATCCACCACCAACAAATCTGCCTGATTCCCCAAAGCCAGCACACCACTCTCATCAAAACCCAAAGCCCGGGCGCCATGACGCGCGGCCATGCGCAAAGGTGCGAACCCACCCAGAACTTCCGGGTCTGCCAAACGCTGCCGCTGCGTTAGCACAGCCAGCCGCATCTCTCGCCATAGATTCATGGCCACACTGCTGCCAGCGCCATCTGTCCCCAATGCCACCAAAACCCCTGCATTCAGCATCTCGGGAACAGGCGTTACCCCCATGGCATAGCGCAAATGCGTGCTGGGACACTGCACCACATTCACCTCCGAACGGGCCAGCGTGGCAATATCAATATCAGAAACATGAATAGCATGCGCGATGATGGTGTGCGTCTCGAACAAACCGCGGTCATGCAACAGCTCGATGGGCGTCATATCATATTGCGCCAACGAGGCAGCCACCTGCCCGGCAGTTTCAGAAGCATGGATATGAATACCAATGCCCTCGTGTACAGCCACCGCCGCAGTGCGGGCCAAAAACTGATCACTGCAAAGATAAGGAGAATGCGGCCCGAACAACGCTCGCAAACGTCCATCGGCAGCGCCATTGTAGCGCCGCACAAAAGCCACCGTCTCAGGAATCGTCACCCCCACCTCAGCCTCCTCCTGCCCGAAAACCGCCCAGGCCAAATTAGCCCGCATTCCACTTTCCATAACCGCCTCAGCCACCTGATCCATATAAAAATAATGATCGGCAAAACCAATAATGCCGCCCCGAATCATCTCAATCATAGCCAAACGCACCCCCCAATACACCATCTCAGCCGATAACGCCGATTCCAGCTTCCAGATGCCCTCATTGAACCAGCGATCCAAAGGCATATCCTCGGCATAACCCCGAGAAAAAACCATAGCTGCGTGCGTATGAGCATTGTACAAGCCCGGCAGCACAATCTTGCCAGACAAATCCAGCACCTCATCCGCCACAAAATCATCAGGAATCTGCCCCAGCGCCACAATGCGATGCCCCTCGATAGCCAAATCAGCCTGAACAAGCACCTCATCGGCATCATTCAATGTGACAATCGTAGCATTCCTGAGAACAGTCTTCATGGTAGCCTCCTTTACGGCCAGGGATTGGGAGAATCGATGCGATAATGGTACTCTAAAACCCTCACATTTTCAACTCTCCCACAACGCATTCATTTTATGACCGACATCACCCTCGAACTGGCCCGCACCCTCTACCAAAACGCCGATGCCGCCCACGCATTCGATCATGCCCTGCGCGTTACTCGACTGGCAGAACGCCTGGCCCGGGCCGAAGGCGCAGACCTGGCCATCGTGCGTACCGCGGCCCTGCTGCACGATGTTGCCGACCAGCGCGAAAACCACCATCTGGCTGGAGCGGAACAGGCCCGCGCCCTGCTGAGCAATGCCCCCGCCCCCTTTATCGATGCCGTAGCCCACTGCATCGAATCGCATCGTTTCAGCGTCCCGCCCGAGCCGCAAACCATCGAAGCCCGCTGCCTGAACGATGCCGACAAACTGGATGCCATCGGCGCAGTGGGCGTAGCCCGGGCCATCGCCTTTGCCGCCACCCGGGGCAATCGCCTGTGGACACATCCCCTGCCAGAACTCCAACAGCTCATTGGCCCCGACCGTCGCCGCTACCGCCAGCAGCATGGTGGCAGCCCAGACTACACACCCAGCCACGAATTTTTGTGCAAGCTGGAAAACCTGGCTGCCAGCATGTACACCGCCACTGCCCGTCAACTGGCCCAAGAACGACACCAAACCATGCTCGATTTCTTCCGGCATCTGGATCAAGAAGCGCTGGGCCTGGCCTGAGCATCTTGCAGCCCCCTGCATGCCCCACCAATCCTAAATTGACGCTATGCAAAGGCACAGCCCTGCGGTATAATAACCTCACAATCCACCGATGGAGTACACCATGGACTCATCTACCAGCCTGGCAGCGCTTGCAGCAGAAGCCAGGGAGCTCAAAACCAAATTAGAAACCTTGTGGGCCGATGAAGGCGTTGCCCAATTACACATCTTCCTTGACCCCGAAATCACCGACGTTCTGGATGAAATTCAGCAGCTTAGCCAGAACTTTATCGGCAAAGTTGCCCAAGTAGCAGATTCAGTAGGTGATGCCATGAACATTGAGATGTAATGGTTCATTGCCACCCAGTGCGCACCACCAAGCGCACCAAGGCACGAAGAAGAAGGAAAGAAACGCTCAAAAAAATCTGTGCCATCTGTGGCTGCCATTTTTCCACACCAACGCCCGTCCGCCATGACGGGTGTTTTAACGCCCGACACGCTCACGGCCAGCAAAAACATCACACAGAAACAGGAAAAACCATGTTCAAAGATCATTCTAAAATTTATGTCAAGGGTGGCGACGGCGGCAACGGCGTTGTAGCCTTCCGCCGTGAGAAATTCGTGCCCCGGGGTGGCCCCGCGGGTGGCAGCGGCGGCAAGGGGGGCGATGTTTATCTGGTGGCCAGCACCCGTCACAACACCTTGCATCAATTTGCCTTCAAAGTTCACTTCAAGGCTGAGCGGGGCAAACATGGCAGTGGCTCCAACAAACAAGGCGCCCGCGGCAAATCCATCGAAATCGAAATTCCGCCGGGAACCGAAATTTACGATGCCGACACCGACACCTTTTTGGGCGAACTGCTGGAACCGGGCGAAAAACTATTGGTGGCCCATGGTGGCCGCGGCGGACGAGGCAACTACGCATTCCGCTCCTCCACCCATCAGGCCCCACGCATTGCCGAAAAAGGTGAGCCGGGCGAAGAGCGCTGGCTACGCCTTGAACTCAAGCTCATTGCAGATATTGGCATCGTGGGCATTCCCAATGCAGGTAAAAGCACCCTGTTAGCCACAGTTACCCGAGCCAAACCCAAAATTGCCGACTATCCCTTTACCACCCTGGCCCCCAACCTGGGTGTAGCCCTGGTGGATGACCAAGATATCGTGCTGGCCGACATTCCCGGTCTCATCGAAGGAGCCCACTCTGGCGTAGGACTGGGCGATGCCTTCTTGCGGCACATCGAACGCACCCGGGTACTCATCCACATGATTAGCGGGCTCAGCCCCGACCCGGTGGGCGATTTACAAGCCATCAACCAAGAACTGGCGCTATTCAATCCTGCGCTGGCCGATAAGCCGCAAGTGGTGGGCTTTAACAAGATGGATGTGACCGAGGCCCGGCAACGTTGGCCCGAGATTCAAGCCGAGCTGGCCCAATTGGGCATCGAAGCCATACCGGTTTCGGCTGTTACCGGCGAAAACGTGCTGCCCCTGCTGCGACGTGCGGTGGCGTTACTCAACGCCCTGCCCCCCATTCCCCGCAAAAAAGCCATGCCCATTTTACAGCCGATAGAAGAAGATGTTTTCGATATCGAGAAAACGCCCGAAGGCTGGGTGGTCACCGGCAAACGCATCGAGCGGGCCGCCGTGATGACTAATTGGGATTATTACGAGGCAGCCATGCGCTTCCATCGCATCATGGAAGCTATTGGCGTAGCTCGGGCGCTGGAAGATGCGGGCATCAAAAATGGCGAGACTGTCATCATCGGCGATGTCGTGCTGGAATGGCAAGAGGACTATTTTTACGAATAAGCACGGGTGCATGATGTGCGGGCGGGCGACCGTGCCCCGTAAACCGCTACTTTTAGAAAAGGTTACGACTAAGGTAGCCCGCCTAGAAACCACAAAGACACGAAGCAACAAAGAAAGAAAAAGTTTTGAAATGCTTGCTGTTCTTCGTGTCTTTGTGATGATTGAAGTCAGGTACGTTAGTCGTTACTAGAGAAGACTAAATCATGGCCAGCAACAGCGTCAGGGTGAAGATGCTGGCGATGGTAGAAAAAAGCACTGTGGAAGTTACAAAATCGGGCAGCAAATCATATTCCAGAGCGATGATACTGGTGAGCACAGCCGCGGGCATGCCCGATTGTACCACCGCAGTGGCCCGCTCCACACCCTGAATTCCAAAAGCCAGAGCCAGGCCCGCGGCCAACAAGGGCCCGCCCAACAAACGCACACCACTGGCCAACCACACATCCCCTTCCAAACGCAAGCCGCCCGCGCTGGCGGCCAGTTGCACCCCCAAAGCCAACAACATCACCGGAATCATCGCCGCAGCCAGCAGGCCCACGATGCGCTGCAGAGGCAAAGGGATGACCATGCCGCTGCGGGCGAAAAAAAGTGCTGGCAGCAAAGCCAACAGCGCCGGCGTTTTGATAACCGCCAGCATGGCCCGAAGCTTACCGCCCCGCACCCAATTGGCCGCGCCCACGCCCACCACAAACGCAGTCAGACTAATAACCAAAAAATAGATGGTGGCAGGCATTTGCGCATCGGGCCCCAGACGAAACTCGATGAGCGGCAGGCCAAAATTGCCTACATTGCCAAAGCTGGCGATGAGCGCAAACGCAGCAATCATGGGCGCAGGCTTGTGCAGCATGCGGGCCACCAGCGCACCCAGCGCCGCAGTCGCCAACACGATGGCCATACCATACGCGATCATCACCCCCAGAGCGCCCGCGGCCACCTGCGCCTGGCTGATAACCTGAAACACAAACGCAGGAATAAACAAATAATAAGCGGCACGGCTCAGGCTGCGGGCCTCCAACTGCAACCGCGGCCCGGCAAAATAGCCAATCAACACCATGCCAAAAACAGGCGTGATAACGGTGACAAAAATTTCAGCCAATTGAATCAGCATTGGTTAAGCCAACTAAGTAGGTGATGCTATGAAAATTGGATTGTAACAATTCATCGTTATCCAGAGCGTACCACCAAGAGCACAAAGGCACCAAGGCACGAAGGAAAAAGAAAAGAAAGCATCAAAAAATCTGTGCCATCTGTGCCATCTGTGGTTGCCATGACGCATTTTAGCGCTAAAACTATCTTCGCTGTTCGTGAAAGGCTCAGCGCTTTTCTCAAGTTTCAAATGTGCAGCTACTTAGCGGATGACATGGCAAACATCGTTCAGGAAGAAAGAATGGCCATCGTCAACCGGGCCACCGCCACAGGCTTCTCAGCTTCATCCCGCACCCGAATATCCCACACATGGGTACGGCGGCCAATACGCACCGGCATGGCTCGGGCGGTAATGTAGCCCGACTTGACCGCGCGCAAATGACTGATATTCAGCTCAATGCCCACAGCTTGCTGCTGCGGCCACTGCACAATCAGCACCGAAGCAACGCTGCCCACAGTTTCAGCCAGCAATGCAGTGGCGCCGCCATGCAAAATACCCGCGGGCTGCTTGGTGCGTTCATCCACAGGCATGATGGCCTCCAGCCAGTCATCGCCAATGGCGCTAAACTGAATGCCCAAGTGCCCCACTGCTGTATTTTGGCGAGTTTGATTCAGAGCTTCAAGTTCCGGCTTGTATCTCCAAAGCATGATTGATCCTATGTAAAACGGAACGAAAACGTATCCTCAGCCAAGTCCACTTTGAAAAATGCTAGTCAGATGTGACTTCAAAGCGCTCATCTTGGATGATGGTTTGTTGTAGGCCTTCTTTTAGCGATAGCTGCGGCGTAAAGTTGAGTAAGCGCTCAGCCTTTTCGATATCCGCGACCATGCGTCGTACCCCGCCCGAATGCTCATCATTGTAAAGCACATGGGCCCGCCGCCCGCTCACTTCCTCAACCATCGCAATCAATTGGTTGACGCTGGTTTCCACTGCCGAACCAATGTTAATGACTTCGCCATCCAGGCCCGGCTTTTGCCCCGCGGCAATGAGCGCCTCCACCACATCATCCACAAAAATGTAATCGCGGGTCTGCTGCCCATCGCCAAAGACCACTACCGACCCTCCTTGCAGCACCTGCCGAATGACTTGCGGAACCACGGGCGGATAAGCGGGTGGCAGGGCCTGCCCCGGGCCAAAGGCGTTGAAAATTCGCAACGCCACCGCCTGAATGCCAAAATGACGCCCTAGCGTAAAGATGTAATGCTCTGCAGCCAGCTTGCTCACAGCATAGGGAGTGCGCAAATCGGGCAGCACCGTTTCATCTACTGGCTGCCGTTTTTGGTTGCCGTAGATGGTCCCTGATGAGGCCAGCACCACTCGGGGCGCACCAATGGCCCGCATAGCCTCCATGAGCGCCACGCTGCCGCCCACATTCACATCGTTGTACTCGCGGGGATAAAGGACAGACTGGGGCAGCGAAACTTTGGCAGCCAGATGATACACCACATCCACATCATGCAGCAGCGTCCACAATTTAGGCTGATCGCGCACATCGCCGCGGGTAAAAAGGATGCGGTTGTCCAGTGCCTCTTTTTCGCCCGCGCTGAGATCATCGATGACCCGCACGGTGTGCCCCTGGGCCACCAATTTGTTCGCCAGATGTCGGCCAATGAAACCGGCCCCGCCGGTGATGAGATAGTTCATGGTAAAAGTAGAATTAGGATTGACGAACATGGACGAAAACAGCATCTTCTTCGTCCATTTTCGTCCCGTCGTCCCTTCGTCTATTTGCGGAACAGTAGCGCCCGCTTTTTAGAATGGAAAAGTCTCACATCAGGTAAAGTATAACTCAGGCCCGAAGTGCTGCCAACTCTGCATCGATGGTCGGGCGCAGGTGCGGGCATGATGTGCGCGCCTCTCTGAGCACGCGTTGCCCCGCATCCCCGCGCAGACGCGCCAGGGCCCAGGCGGCATGTTCAGCCACCAGGGGCGGGCTGTGGTGCAGATGATGCGTTAGCGCTGGCAACGTAGCTTCATCCCCCCAATTGCCCGCGGCCACACACACATTACGCATGAATCCGGCCCATTTGGCCCGCATGACCGGACTTCCGGCAAAGCGAGCTGCAAAATCCTCTTCATTCAGAGTCAACAGCTCCAGCAGGGGCGGAGCAATGCGATGTGCCGGAGGTTGCAGTTGCGGATGCGTCGTAGCTCGGGCCCGATGATTCCACGGGCACACTTGCTGACACAAATCACATCCAAAGACCCAGTTGCCCAGTTTTGGACGCAAATCACGGGGAATGGGGCCGCGCTGCTCGATGGTGAGATAGGAGATGCACAGCCGGGCCGCCACCTGATGCGGTGCGGTCAAGGCATGGGTAGGACAACGATCCAAACAACGGCGGCACGTGCCACAAGCGCCATGCCTGGGCCGCGGCGTTGCGCCGCTTTCCAACACTTCGGGAACCAGTAACCCGCCTAAAAAGAGCCAGGAGCCCTGCTGCGGATGAATCAGGCAGGCGTTTTTGCCTATGAATCCCAGCCCCGCGTGCTGTGCCCAGCCTCGCTCCAGCATGGGAGCGCTATCCACAAAGGCCCGGCCCCGACTGCTGCGCCCCGTTTGCGCGGCCAGCCATCCATCCAGCCGGATGAGTGCTTTGCGCATAATTTTGTGATAATCCCGCCCCAGTGCATAGCTGGCGATGCGCCCGCGGCTGGGGTCTTGCAGATGTTCGGGATCAGCATGCCAGGCGTAGTTCAAGCCCACCATAATCACGCTGCGAGCCTGGGGCAACAACGCCCGGGGGTCTTTTTTCAGGGGCAAATGGCGGATGAGATAAGTCATCTCTCCGGCATGACCTGCTTCGACCCAGGCCCGATACTGCGCCCAACCGGGGCTGGGACCCACCGGAGCGATGCCTACCACGTCGAAGCCCAGGTCTTGGGCCTGTTGCATCACTGCCGCCGAAAGGTTCATGTTAGCGCAGCATGATGATGGCACCAAAGCGGCCCGATTGGCCGTGATCGCCCCGGTGCGAGAAGAAGCGATGGGTGTTGCACGCGGTGCAAAGTTCGGCCACTGCCACAGTGCCTACGCCCGCTTCGTGTAATTGTCGGGCGTTGGCCTGCCACATATCAAGATAAGCGTGGCCGTCGCGGTCGCCGGGGCGCAGCAGGGTTTCGGGGTGATGCTGACTCTGCCTGATGGCGGCAATCACCTCGGGCCCGACTTCGTAGCAGCAGGGGCCAATGGCCGGGCCCACCGCGGCGACCATGTGCGCCGGCTGGCTGCCAAAATGACGCTGCATGGCTTGTACTGCGGCTTCGGCAGTGCGAGCCACCACACCTTGCCAGCCAGCATGGGCAATCCCCACGGCCTGCTGCACCGGATCGTAGAGCAAAATGGGCGTGCAATCGGCAAAACGTTGCAGCAACGGAATACCAGGTGTGTTGGTGATGATGCCGTCAGCTTTGCCCAGGCTGGTTCCCCGATGGTGAACATCTGCAACCATGATTTTGTTGCCGTGTACCTGCCAGGTGGTGGTCAAATCCTGGCGTCGCACACCCAAAGCATTGGCGACTCGATGATAGTTTTCCTCCACCCGCGCAGCTTCATCGCCGACCATCCAACCCAGATTCAAACTGTTCCACGGAGCGGGACTTACGCCGCCATGACGGGTGAAGACCGCGTGGGCCAGTTGGGGGAATGCGTCCAGCTCGGCAAAGGTGTAGTAGGGGATGGGTAAGTCGTGATGGTGCATGGGGGGGATAGGATGCAAAAGGATGCGCTGTTCCCAGTCTCAGGTACGGCGCTAAAACAGCTTGGCCAGGTTTTCGGCAAAGGGAGGATAAACGACGCCTTTTTCGGTGATGATGGCGGTGATGTATTTGGCCGGGGTGACATCGAAAGCGGGGTTGGCCGCGGGGGCATCATCGGGCGCAATTTGGCATTGTCCCAGCACCAGCGTGACCTCTTCGGGCGGGCGCTCTTCGATGGGAATGGCGTCGCCGTCGGGCGTGCTGAGATCGATGGTGGTGGTAGGTGCGGCCACGTAAAAGGGCACGCCATTTTCGCGAGCCACCACTGCCAGGTTGTAAGTTCCAATTTTGTTGGCAGTGTCGCCATTGGCTGCTACCCGATCAGCTCCTACCACACACAAATCAACGCCCAAAGTGCGCATAAAATGCCCGGAGGCGCTATCGGCAATAATTTTGAAGGGCACCTGGTATTGCAAAAGCTCCCAGGCGGTGAGCCGGGCCCCTTGCAGCCGGGGCCGCGTTTCGTCCACCAGGGCAAAGATGTCCTTGCCCACTTCATGCGCCATGCGGATAATCCCCAAAGCGGTTCCGTAGTCAACTGTGGCCAGGCTGCCTGTGTTGCAATGATGAATGATGGTGGCTTTTTGGGGAATGAGGGGCAGGGCGTGGCGGGCAATGGCTTTGTTGATGGCAATATCTTCCTGGGCCAGGGCATTGGCTTCGGCCAGAGCAGCATCTCGCAGTGCGGGCACAGAGGCCAGTGCAGGGTCAGCCAGGCGGGCCATCATGCGATCAAGTGCCCAAAAGAGATTGACCGCGGTGGGACGTGAGGCCCGCAGCACAGCATCGGCCTGCTGAATGGCTGCCCGCACGCTGGCGACATTGTGGCTGGTATCGTGCCAGGGAACCAGAGCCAAACCATAGGCCGCAGCCACACCAATGGCAGGTGCGCCACGAATTACCATGGTACGAATGGCCTCGGCCACTGCTTCGGGCGTAGTGTAATCGTGATAAAGGGTTTCCTGAGGCAAACGACGCTGATCCAACATGCGCACAACGCCATCCACCCACTGGATGCTACGAAAAGTCATGCTTTGCGCTCCTGTTGTGGAGTCTGGGGCGGGCGCTGGCCGTAGTATTGATAATAATTGACCTCGATGTTGGCGTTGAAGAGCTTGCGCACGCGGTCAGGCCAGCCCCGCTTGAAGTATTTTGGGAAAATTTTATCCGCGGTCAGCACATAAACTGACCAGCCTTTCTTCTTTTTGAAGGTTTTGTTGAACGAGATGTAAATATCGTTGAGTTCTTTGTAATCTAGCAGTTTGATGCCGTAGGGGAAGTTGGAGATGACGATGCCATATTGCTGATCAATCCACAGGTCGCGCACATCTTTTTGCTGGAAGATGATGGATTTGCCCACGCCCGCGCGTTTCGCGTTCAGCCGCGCGCCCGCGATGGCCTCTTCGTCGATGTCGTAACCGAAGATGCGCAGGTTCTGCCCAGGCAGGATAGCCGCGCGGGCCTGTTCTCGGGCCAGACGCCACGCTGCCGCGGGAATAACGGGCCATGCTTCCGAGACAAATTCTCGGCGCAGGCCCGGTGCGATGTTGCGCCCGATCATGGCGGCTTCGATGAGAATGGTTCCTGAGCCGCACATGGGGTCGATGAGAAGACGTTGGGGCTGCCAAAAGCTGAGCTGCACCAGGGCCGCGGCCAGTGTCTCTTTAAGGGGTGCTATGCCGGTGTGCGCCCGATAGCCTCGTTTGTGCAAGCCTTCGCCCGAGGTGTCCAGCGTCAGCGTGGCCACATCTTTTAGCACTGAGGCGCGCACGGTGAAGCGCGGGCCTGTTTCATCCAGCCAATTGCTGCGATAAGCATCTTTCAGGCGCTCGGCCACCGCTTTTTTGGTGATGGATTGGATGGCGCGGAAGCTGCCCAGTTGCGAGCGCACGCCCTTGCCTAAAACGATGAATTCGCCCTCTTTGGTAATCCAGTTTTCCCAGGGCAGGGCCCGCACCCCTTCGAACAGCTCATCGAAGGTACGCGCCGGGAATGCCCCCATTTTCAGCAAAACCCGGTCGGCGCTGCGTAGCCACAGGTTGGCGCGGGGGATGTCGGCCAGGGTAGCATCAAATTCGACACGCCCCTCCTGCACCCGCACCATGTCGAATCCCAGAGCCCTGACTTCGTTTTTGACGACCTTTTCCAGGCCAAAAGCGGTTGTGGCAATAAGTGTGATGGCTGTCATGTTGTTAGTTTACCACGAAATTGAAAATCCCCCAGCATGGGCCGGGGGAAGGAGAAGTTGCAGCTTTTTGCCTTTGCGGTTCTTTGTGGATAGCGGTGTACAGTTACAGACGAAGATAGACGAAGCGAACCATTGTCCATGTTCGTCTGAATGCACAGCGCCTTTCTCAAGTTTCGAAGTTACTACTAAGGTCGCCCGGCTAGAAACCACTAAGACACGAAGAAGGAAAAAGGTTTAAAATGCTTGGTGTTCTTAGTGTCTTTGTGCCTTGGTGGTGATTGAAGTCAGGTACGTTAGTCGTTACCCAGAATCTAATCAGCCTGGCCAGGAGGGAATTCGGCGTAGACTTCAAACCACAGGGCATCTTCGGTGCGGGCTTCGGAGCTGGCAAGCTGGTAAGAGACAGAGGAGCCATCTTCGGCGCGGAGGATGATGCCATGGTTGTTTTCGGGGTGTTCGTACATGTCGACCGCCACGTCGTTGGCTAAATCAATGGTTTTCCAGCCTAGCGTATCGAAAAGCTGGATGCCGATGCGCCGCGATTCACGGTCGGTGCCAATGCCATCCGCTCCGGTACGCGTCCAGCGCTGTCCTGCTGCGGCTTCGTTCCAGGTAACTGTGGCTTCATCCCAGGGGCGTAACACGCGGTAGGCTTTTACGGTGCAATTCCAGTCGTGGTTGCGTCCTGTTAGTTTGACATGAATTTTGGCGTCCAGCACCCGCACATTGGGCCCGAGGTCAGGAATTTCGAACTTGGTAATGAGATGGTATTGATTGCGGGCGTAAATGGTTAGTTCCGGTCGATCGCCGTAGCGCCAGGCCGCATGCCAACCATCCAGGGTGGAATCTGTGATGCCGTTGTAGCCATCGACACCATTGTGGAAGGCAACCCATTTGCGTACCGGGCCATTGGTAAAGGTCAGGGTGTCATTTTCGGGCGTGCCTTTGTAGAAGTCGGAGCCGGCCCAACTGAGCCAGCTTTCTACGCCTATGCCGTCGTTATCCTGCACGCCCCAGGTAAAGCCGACTTTGACATTTCCTAAAAAGTCGACGCCGCCGAATTGCGACATGGGGATGCTGAGTTCGCCTTGCCAGCCGGTGCTGGTTTCTTTGCTGGCCCATTCGTAGCCCGCGGGCCAACCGCCATTGACTGTAAGACGATTATCGGGGCGCAGGGTCATATCGATATCGCCGGGCGAGAAGGTTCCCGATTGATCGACATCAAAGACGATGCCGGCCATGTCGTTGTGCTGCCAGGGACGGGCGTTGGTAACGACGTAATCATCTTTGACCGAGATGGCAACATAGACCCGGTCGCTGGTCCAGATGACGCTGGTCCAGGCGCTCAAATCGGCATCAGGAAGGCTTTCGGTTCCGCCCGGGTAGGGAGCAGTGCGACCATTCAGCGCCAATTTGGTCTGGCCGCTCCACTCGCCCAGCTCGCCATCCACCACAGGAGCTTCCACCAACCAGACAGATTCCAGCTCATTTTGGCTGCGTTCCGGGTGCATGGGTGCAGGCATTTTCGGATCAGGCCCTTCAGCCAGGGCCATGGAGGCCAGGCTGAAGAGGAGTAAAAAGCTTATCGCTAAAATTGTTGTTTTTCGTTTCATCATGTCCTTTTTGCTCCTCAGGTAGTGGTATGGGGAGGAAGCATAGTGTATCGCAAAATTGGGTGATAGAAAAATCCCCGCGCCAAATCCTCTTCCAACGGATGAAGTTTTATTCATGTTTGGCCAGACAATCCAGTATTTTTGCCAAAACTTGCTCCGGGCTCAGGTCGTCGGTGGCGATGTAGCAATCCGCGTGGGCCCGGGCATGTGCTAATCTCACCCGTTCTTTTTGCAGATAGCTGTCTGTCATGTTCAGTTTGGGGTAGCGTTGCCGAATCTGCTGGTTGCTGGCATCCAGATAGATGAGGATGTCGGGGGTGCAGCGCCAGCGCCAGAGATCGGGAATGCCGGAGTGTTCTTGCGAGATTTGGCGGGCTTTGTAGCCCAGTTGGGTGAGCAGCCGCACTTGGGTGCTTTTGCCACTGCCGCACGGGCCCACGATGTGAAGGACGGCCACAGGTCTCGCCTCATTTTTTCCGGGGGGCATCATTCGGCTGGGTCGGGCGCATGGACCAGAAGCCCAAGAGGGCAATGTCCAGCGTGTCCAGGGTTAGCAATTGCTTCCACAAATCATCCTGTTTGCGGGTTTCAGCCATAAAGACTTGGTGTCGGGCCTTGCGGCGAATGAAGCCCCACAGCAGGAAGGCAAAGAAGGTGATGGGCATACGAGACCACAGGCTCAGCAGGCCCGTGGCATGGGGGCTGGGCATAAAATAGATGTCGATAGGAAGCCCCAGGGCCATGGATAGCCAAACCCAGTGTTTTTCCAGCACGTAGGCCAGCAAGGATGTGCGGGTTACAAAGAGGATGGGCAGGGCCAGCAAGTATCCCCATCCCAAAAACACTGAGCCCAGCATGAGGTAGACAAAAAGGAGCTGCTGCGATTGCATGTTAAGCATGTAGAAGATGAATCCCAATGCCATAAAGAAGAAGCTTACCAGCAAGGCGGCAAACCGAAAACGATGAGAAAATTGCTGGATGGCGCGCAGGCGTCGGTAATGGGCGTCGTTCTGGCGCTTTTGCAGTTTCTGAGCCAAGTCGTTCAAGTCTGATTCCGGGCTCATGGTTGGCTCCAGGTGTTGTAGATGCGAGGTGGCACCGGGAAGGCCATGGACATGCGCCGCACATCGTCGTGAGAGTCGGCACTGACACATAGCACGATGACGGAGAGATCATCGGTGGGGCGGCCTTGTTCTTTTTCCAATGCCCGGGCCAACAGGGCATCGGCGCAGGCTTGGGCTCCTTGTGCCGGCGAGATGGTCTGCAATTCGGTCAGTAAATCGATTTTGCCGCCACGATGCTCCCCAGCCGTGAGAATGCCATCGCTGAAACCTACGGCAATCATGCCCGGCTGCAAGGGTATTTCGGTGATTTGCGGACGGGTGCGGGGATGAATGCCAATGGCGCTGGCTTGGGCGTTGAGCACGTCCCAGCGCTCTTGCCGAAAGAGGATGACGGGGGTCTGGCTGTTGCGCGAGATGACCAGCGTGCCTGTTTCCATGTCGGCCGAGAAGATAATCATTTCGGCGCTAACTTTGCCGCCGCGGTGGGTGCGCAGGTAGTCGTGGGCTGCGCGAGCTGCTGCGCCATCTCGTACACCTTCGGCCAGCAGGGCAATGGCTTTACGGGCCACCACGTTGCTGATGTTTTTGGCGGAGCGCCCGCTGCGCTGGCCATCCACCAACACGACCGAAACCCCACCATGAGGCCGCTCGATCATCTCGACGGTGTCTCCCGATTCACGCATGGCATATTTTGCAATTTTGGCCACAGCCAGTTGAATTTCCATAAGCTTGTTTTAAAATGGACGCTCATGCGCCACTATGTGCGAAGCCTCGAATGAAATGAGGAAAGGTGAAACACAAGCATTTCCTTTCCATCAATCAAAAATAGCACGACCGATTTGTCATTTAAGTAGATGCGCATTTGAAACTTGAGAAAAGCGCTGCGCATCTCGACCAACGGCGAAGATGGCAACCACAGATTGCACAGATGGCACAGATGGCACAGATTTTTTTGATGCTTTCTTTCCTTCTTCTTCGTGCCTTGGTGCCTTTGTGCCCTTGGTGGTGCGCACTGGGTAGCAACGAATCGTCACATTTCAACTTTCATAGCATCACCTACTTAACGAGTCACAACGATGGGCACACTGATGTGGTAATCGGGGTCTTGCACAGCGATGCCGCGCAGGGTAACACGGCCTGTGCCCGTACTGCCCGCGGGGATGGTGAATCGTACGACCGGTGTGGTGGTGCCGCCCGGCGGGACATCGGGCGAGGTTTGGGTGGAGCCGCATTGGTCGCCATAGCACAACGCAACGCTCCAATCAGCAGGTAGGTTGATTTCGTTCAACGAAAGCAACAGCACATCGGTGGTGCTGCCCTGGTTGGTAAAAGTGATGCCCACATCGGGCCCGATACCGTTGTAGCTGGATGGCGAAGCGCTCCAGTTGACCACAAAAGGCGTGGGGGTGGGAGGCGGTGCGGTGGGCGTAGGGGTGGGGCTGGGCGTGGCTGTGGGTGTGGGCGTGGGGGTAGCGGTGATGGTGGGGGTGACCGTGGGGGTGGCGGTGGGCCAGGGTGTCCAGGTGACTGTGGGTGTGGGTGTAGGACTGGGGGTTCCCTTGCGCACCAGGATTGTCAGCGATTTGGTGGTGACTTTGTTTTTCAAATCGGTGACTTTAAGTTTGTAAGTGGTGTTTTTGATGGGGCAAACTTGCTTGCTGCTCACACCGGCAACGCCCACGGTATCCAAATACACACTTTTGGCGTTAAGTACCGTCCACTTGAGGGTGGTGCATTGCCCGGCTACGATGGAGGTTTTAGTGGCGGTGAAGGAGATGGAGACCTTTTGCGGTGTGGCAGTGCGGGTAGGACGTGGTGTCCAGGTAGGGGTGGCGGTGCGGCGACGGGTCGGGACGGGGGTAAAAGTGGGTGTGGGCCGTCGGGTAGGCGTAGGATTCTCAGGTGTCCAGGTGGGGGTAGGAGTTGTGGCAGGGGGAGGGACAGGTGTTGGAATCTCTTGAGGAGGGCTTTCGGTGCTGGTGGGCACAATGCCCGCAACCTGGGTGCTGGTGGCAACAGGTGTAGCGGTGATGCTGGGCCGAGGTGTCTGGGGTGTCTCGTTTGCTCCTATGGCTGCCACAACCGCAGTGGGGGTGGGGGGCAAAGCGGTTCTGAAAAGTGCTTTAGCGCTGAAATAGGCAGCCACAGCCCCGGAACAAAGCAAAATGGTTAGCAACATCCCCCCGATAATCAACGCCATAGACCAATCTTTGCCCGGACGCGCCGATTGCTGGGTTGTGTAGGGTGCGTAAACGGGAATGGGCGCGCTAAAAGACTGTCCAGCATTGGGGCGGGCGGGTGGTGGCAACGGGCCCGATTCTACGGTGTTGGAGTCAGGCTGCGGCGCACCATGCAAAGCCACAAATCGGGGACAGCTCTTGTATTGTCCGCCCAGGCAAAAGACAGCTTGCTCCGAAAGCGGAATCGTCTCCTGGGCAATCGTTGCGTAACAACGGTTTTCAAAGCTGGGATAATTCAGATGCGCATCTGCATCATCAAGCAACCCAAGATAAGGACAAATACTGGCGCTCATAAGAACATTATAGGCCAGATAAGAACATGCGCCAAAACCGGGCCACCGCCACACAGGTATTTGGGCCGAGTCAGGGGCATTGCTGGCCGAACTGATGGTATTGTATGAACGATTGAGTTTTTGTATAGACCAAACAACTTTTCGGGCTTTACATTTTTCCCGACATCTGGCATAATAGATCTTTATTGTTTCGTCAAGCCTTCTGGTCAGAGAAGATGGATGATGAACAATACCCTCTCACTCCACATTCCACATACCTGCCTATGAACCCTTATCTCATTTTTGGCATTCTTTTTTTTCTTGCCATCCTCTACAATTTTCTAAACGGCTTTCACGATGCTGCCAACGTGGTGGCAACCATCATCGCTTCGCGGGCGATGTCAGCTCGAGCTGCGCTGGCACTGGCTGCAATTGCCAATTTTGTGGGCCCGCTCATCTTTGGCGTGGCTGTAGCTGAAACGATCGGCAAAGATTTCGTGAATCCCGACAGTGTGACCATCACGCTGCTGATTGCAGCGCTGGCTTCAGCCAATATCTGGAACATTGTTACCTGGTGGCAGGGCATCCCTTCCAGCTCATCTCATGCCATGGCTGGAGGATTGGTGGGCGCAGCGCTCATGTATGGCGGCGTTGCAGTCATCAAGATGGATGGTTTGATGAAAATCAGCTTGGCGCTCTTTGTTTCTCCCATCTTAGGATTTGTGCTAGGCTGGATTCTGCTCAAAATAACTTACTGGCTTTCTTCCAATGCCACGCCCAAGGTCAACAAGACCTATAACCGGGCGCAATGGCTTACTGCCACTGCGCTGGCGCTTTCGCATGGAACCAATGATGCGCAGAAGGCCATGGGTGTTATTGTCATGGGTCTGGTCACGCTGGGCTTTCAGGATCATTTTTACGTGCCGCAATGGGTTATCATCGTTAGTGCCATTCCCATTGGGGTGGGCACTGCCAGTGGCGGCTGGCGCATCATTCATACTCTGGGCGGCAAATTTTATCGCATTCGCCCCATCCACAGCCTGACCTCGCAACTATCCTCCGCCATCGTCATTCTGGGGGCATCTATTTTGGGCGGGCCCGTTAGCACCACGCATGTTGTTAGCTCGACCATTGTGGGAGCAGGTGCTGCCGAGCGCAAAAGCCAGGTACGCTGGCTCAATCTCACCGATATCGGTGTAGCCTGGCTGATTACCGTTCCGGTGACAGCAGCGCTGGCCGCGGCGCTATATCCCCTGCTGCGCATCTTCCTGGGGCCCTGACACCACATTTCCACTCCTTTTCCACCCACCTTTTAACGGAGGTTTTAATTTTTATGGCTCTATTTTCCAACGAGAAACGTGAAAACATCTTTATCCAACTGCTGCGCAAACAGGCCGAGGTCTTGCAGCGCGGCGCGTTGGCGCTGGAGCGCTTTATTGCCGAAAACAGGGATGAAGATGCCGATGCTTTAGAAAACATCGAAAAAGAAGGGGATGAATTTCGGCGAATCCTCATCGACGAACTGCACAAAACTTTTGTCACGCCCTTCGATCGGGAAGATATTTTCGAACTCTCGCTCTATTTGGATGATGTGCTGGACTACTGCTACACCACCGTCCTAGAGATGCGTCTGCTGGGCGTAACCAACGATAAATATCTGCAAGAAATGGCGACTCGGGTACGAGAGGCCAGCGACGAACTGTTGCTCTCGATGCAGCGCCTGGAGAAAAATCCCCTGGTGGCGTTGGATCATTCGCGGCGGGCCAAACATCGCGAAAATCAGGTCGAGAAGCTGTATCGGCAAGCTGTCACCAATCTCTTCCACGGGCCCGAAGATGTGCATCACGTGATGATGATGCTACGCACCCGCGAAGTCTATCGACACATCTCCAACGCAGCAGATCAAGCGGACCAAGCTGCCAATGTCATCGGCAAAGTTGTCATGAAGTTGACTTGAGCCCAAAAATGTTTGACAACTGCCAAAGAGTGCTATAAAATGTGGGTATTGTCACCAATGTCGCTGTAGGCATTTACCTTGCCCCACGAAGAGAAAACTGCCTTGATCTTACCCTGTATTTATAACGCAGTGCAAACAATCCTGGCTAATCAAGTAGCTATCCTCGCAGAAGCGCTGGTAGCGCCACTAAAATGAAGTTAAACGCTATGTCAAAACGACATGGCGTTTTTTCTTTTTTACGACTCCATTTCTATTTTAACTTTATCTTGTCATCCACGGCGGATGACCCCTATTTGCCAAAGGAGGCTATGTTATGAACACAACCTTGGCTGGTTTTCATAACCGGGTTGCAAAGATTGATCTGACGACAGGCACGATTGCCTATGAAGGTGTGGATGCCGAGTTGGCCGCAAAATACATTGGTGGCCGTGGTTTGGGCGTTAAATATGTGTTCGATAACGGTATTGTCGATCCTCTCTCGCCCGAGAACCTGCTGGCCATTATGACTGGCCCGCTGACCGGCTCCGAGGTGAAGATGAGTGGTCGCCTGGCCGCAGTCACTCGCAGCCCCTTGACCGGAACCATCACCGATAGCCACATGGGTGGTTGGGCCGCAGCCTACATGAAATGGTCCGGTTTCGATGCCTTACTCATCAAAGGCAAGGCGGATAGCCCCGTTTATCTTCTTTGTAAGGATGGCGATGTCAGCATCGAGGACGCCAGCGACCTGTGGGGCAAAACAACCCACGAGACCCAAAAAATCCTGATGGACAAACATCCCGGCAAATATGTGGATGTCATGGCCATCGGCCCGGCTGCCGAAAACGGCGTCAAGTATGCTGGTTGGATCAATAAGGATGATCGGGCCTGTGGCCGCACCGGCACCGGCACTGTGGGAGCCAGCAAAAATCTGAAAGCGATTGTTTTTGTGGGCGACAAGAAGAATCAGCCCAAACCTGCTGATAGAGCTGCGTTCAAAGAGGCCGATAAGAAAGTCATCTCAGCCATCATGGCCGAAGCCAATATCACCGCCCCGCGCAAGGGTGGCCTGAGTGTTTACGGCACCAACGTTCTGATGAACATCGATGGCAGCATTGGCGCACTGCCTGCCTGGAACGCCAAAAAAGCATCCTTCATCACCGACGACGGCGAAGAACTCTACGAAAAAATCTCGGGCGAGCGCTTCCGCGAAGACATTTTGGTGGGCGACCCCACCTGTCATGCCTGCCCGGTGGCCTGTAAGATCGAGGTCGAAGTGCCTTCCGGCCGATTCAAGGTTCACATGGAAAGTGTGGAATACGAACCGGCTTGGTCGCTGGGAGCCATGAGCGGCAACGCCAATAAGGATGCCATTGCCTACATGATCGATCAGGTCAACCGCTACGGCTTCGATCCCATCGAGACCGGCAATGCCCTGGCCATGTACATGGAAGTCACCGAGAAGGGTGGCGCCATTGATGGCGGTTTGGCTTGGGGTGACGCGGACGGCATGGTTGAAATGATTGAAAACATTGCTTTCGCCAAGAACGAAATCGGCAGAATTCTGGGCATGGGCACCGCGGCTGCCGCCGAAAAACTGGGCTTCCCCGAACTGGCCATGAGCGTCAAGGGCCAGGCGATTCCCGCCTACGATCCTCGTGGTCTCAAGGGCATGGGCATTGCCTACGCCACCAGCAACCGCGGCGCTTGCCATCTGCGGGCCTACACGCCCGCGGCTGAGCTGGGTGTCATGCCGTTTGGCTCCCTCAAGGTCGACCCCCTGGAATGGAAAGGCAAAGGCGAACTGGTCAAAATCTTCCAGGACATCCATGCCATTTCCGACAGCTTCGACATCTGCAAATTCAGCGCCTTTGCCGAGGGTGTGGATGAATATCTGGCGCAGTACAACACCTTTACCGGCTCCAATCTGACAGCAGAGGAATTGCTGAAGGCTGGCGAGCGCATTTACAATCTCGAGCGCTACTACAACAATCTTGCCGGGCTGGGCGAAGGCAGCGACTACCTGCCCAAACGCTTCCTGGAAGAACCCAGCACCGTGCCCGGCTCCATGGGCCATGTCTGCGAGCTGGATTTGATGCTGGAAGAGTACTACGCGGCCCGTGGCTGGGAAAATGGTGTCGTGCCCGAAGCCAAGCTGAAAGAGCTGGACATTCTTTAAACATCTCATCCCCATTCAATTTCCCCCACAAAGCTGCTGCCTATGCCCAGGTAGCAGCTTTTTTTTGAGTTTCAAAGTTACTACGAAGGTAGCCCGGCCAGAAACCACTAAGACACGAAGCCTCAAAGGCACAAAGAAAGAAAAAGTTTTGAAATGCTTGGTGTTCTTAGTGTCTTAGTGTCTTTGTGTCTTTGTGCCTTTGTGGTGATTGAAGTCGGGTACGTTAGTCGTTACGTTTCAGGAAGATTACGACTGCCTGCGCACGCAATCGTTACGCATCATCAAGCAGCTCAACCACGCCGCTATTGCCATCAACGCGTAAAAGCTGGCCCGTTTTCAGGCGCTGGGTGGCCCGAGATACGCCCACTACCGCGGGAATGCCATATTCCCGTGCCACCACCGCACCGTGGGTCATCATGCCACCAACCTCCATCACCAAGCCGCCCGCGGTCAAAAACAATGGCGTCCAGGCCGGATCGGTGCCTGGACAGATGAGAATTTCGCCCCGCTGCAACTGGGTGGCATGGGGATCGAATATGACACGGGCCCGGCCCTCGACCACGCCCGGCGATACAGGCGCCCCCCGCAGCATGTTGGCATCATCCTCAGACGCTGCGGCCATGCCATCGTAGAATGCGCGACCATCGCTGAACAAAAGCCGGGGCACACGTGAGCGCCGCATCTCCACATCCCGCCGGGCCCGACGCCGGGCAATGGCCTGCCGCATCGCTGCGCTGACGGTTTTAGCCTGAACCGCGGCCAGCAACTCGCCGTTGGTCATAAAAAAGATGTCCTCGGGCTGGGCCAGGAGCTGCGCCCGCACCAGATCCTGAGCGCTATCCAGCAGGGCCCGCCGCAAAATAGCCACCATGCGCACCATCAAAAACTTGGGCGATTCCCGCACGCCGCCCAGGGCCCGATAGCGACGTGCTGCCCAAAATACCAGCCGCGATTTGAACCAGCCATGCTTTTGGTGCCGTACCGCCTGCGCCAGCTTGACCACCGCTTGCCGGGCCGCTTGCGCACCGCGGGCAAAAACCACATCGGGCGCCTGGTCGGGCTGGGTGATGGCGAGATAGCTCTGCAACGTTTGCATGACATGCTGCGGCTGCTCGTACCAGCGAGGACGCACAATGTCGATTTCGCCCAGGCCGCGGGCCCCGTATCGCTGCATAAAAGCATCCAGCGCCCGCTGTGCGACAGCAGGCAGGGTTCCCGCCAAAAAAGCCTGCGCCAGTTCTTGCGGCGTCGCTTGCGAAAAATACTGCTGCAACGTCCTATCCGATTGCAAAAGCTGCGCAGTTTGCCACAAAGCCAAATCCATCTCGGTGGTCACATTGTGCGGCAAGCCCCGAGACATTTCCAGATACAATTGCGGCTGGCCTACCTCCTGGCTGAATCGCCGCAAAACACCAAAGAAAGACCCCAGGCCCGCAATAAAAACAGGCAATCCGCGCGGCAAAACAATGTGGGAAAAGAAACTCTCAGACTCATCCAGCAATTTCAAGCGCCGGGCCAGCAGTTGCCACAGCTCCCCTTCTGCTTGCGCCCGGGCCTGGATGCGGGCCAATTGCTGCTCGTAATAGCGTGTGATGCGTTTTTGCGCCCACTCAGGACAACAAGCTGCCAGCAGCGTGCGTCCCAACGCAGGGATGAGGAAGCGCAGCACATGCCAGAGCGTACGAAGGGACATTTTACTGCCGTGCGTGGGCGTCAGGCCCGGCTCATCCAGCAAAGCCAGCATCTGCTGTGCGCCCACCGGGTCGATGTAGCTAAAAAGGGATGGATAGCGTTCTCGAACCCGCGGGTTGCGCAAAATATTTCCCACATTAATCCACAAACGCTCACCCGCAGCAACCACCACATTCTGCTGCGAGTAGTCAGGCTTCCAACCGACAATGCGCCCGAGCCCCAGCAGTAGCCGGGTCAAAACATCTTGCCCCAACGGCGAAATCGGCTCCATCACACCCTGCACCACATGCAAGCCCACAAAAACGCTCAGGGGCCGCACGGGCGACTGAGCGGGCAGCGGATAAAGGGAGGTAATGGGGCGGGATTGGAGGATGAACAGCTCACCGGCATCGGTGTAAGCCCATTCGATGTCTTGCGGGAAGCCGTACAGCGCCTCGATGCGCCGCCCCATGTCAGCCAGATGCAAAATGGCGTCATCGGGCAGGGCCTGGATCGCTGCCGCGGCGGTGTTCTGCTCTAAAACGATGCCGCCCTGGGCCAATGGACGACTGATGGTTGCTTTTGCGCCCAGCGTTTTTTCGCTGAACTGATTGTCTGAGGAGAGGATGTAGCGATCAGGTGTGACCTGACCCGAGACCAGAGCTTCGCCCAATCCCAACGTGGCCTCGATGACAACTTCGCCACGCAGGCCCGTGACAGGATTGGCTGTAAACATCACCCCCGAGGCCCGGGCGTTCACCATCGCCTGCACAACCACCGCCATGCCCGCTTGCTGATGACTGATGCCGTTGCGCACGCGGTAGCCAATGGCCCGCGCCGTCCACAAACTGCTCCAGCAGGCCCGAACCTTCTCGATTAGCGCATCGTGCCCGACGACATTCAAAAAAGTATCCTGCTGCCCGGCAAATGAAAGGCCGGGTAAATCTTCGGCAGTGGCCGATGAGCGCACCGCCACCGGGGGCGCCCCCAGTTGCCGCCACATGACTTCCAGCGCTGCGACCAGCGCAGGAGGCAGCTTTTTTTGCGCAAATTGGGCACGAATGCTTGCAGATGCCGCCTCCAACGAAGCGGGATTATCAGCCTGGAGCCCCGTCACAGCAGCACAAATCACCTCCTCCAGCCCATTTTCCTGGACAAAGGCCCGATAAACACTGACCGGAACAACAAATCCAGGTGGCACAGGCAAATCGTGACGCAGCAGCTTGGCCAGGTTCATGCCCTTGCCGCCAGCCACATCCAGGCTCAACCGCGCCGATGACAAAGGATACAAGGGGAAAGATGCGGCAGTGGCAGTCATGGCCCAGGCTTCATGCGCCGCCGCCCACCGGGGGAAAGATGCGCAAATCAGCGTTCTCAGGAATAATCATGTCCAGACCGCCAGAGTAACGCACCTCACGGCCATTCAAAAAGATGTGGATGCGGGGCGAAATCTCCCCATCCTGCAAAAGTTCCGACTGTAAAACGGGCCAGGTCTGCAAAACTTCGTCGATAACGTCAAAAACGGTGTTGCCCGGGCCCGCCTGAACCTGGACGCTGCTTTGCCCGCCGATGAGCGGGCGCAAAGTGGCATAGAGTTTAACTTGCATGGCATAAATGATGAGTGGAACGAGGAGTTTGTACGATTATTGTAGCACAATTGCCAACGCCTTACCTAAGTGGATGATGAGATGAATTTAAAATAAACCTGGGCGGCGATTACAATTCATCAGATGAAGATAGATGAAGCGAACCATCGTCTTTCAAAGTTACTACTAAGGTAGCCAGGCTAGAAACCACGAAGACACGAAGAAAAAAGGAAAGAAACGCTCAAGAAAAATCTGTGTCATCTGTACCATCTGTGGTTGCCATGGCGACGAATCCATGTTCAGCGTTGATCAAAATGCCCGATACCGAGCCACCCGCGCAATGAGATTGTCAACATCAGTTGATGAGCTGCTGATTTGCCTTTTCATGCTATAATGCCCCCATGACACATCAGCACACCTCACGCCCGTCGCCCGTTAAACAGCGCCTTTACCGAGGGCTTTCAGGATTATGGGCTCCCTGGCAAAACATCGATGATACACCCGCCACACAAACCCTTTCGCCCGCAGGATTGGCTTTGTTCAGGCGCATGAGCGCGGCTGACCGAGCGCACAGCTTACGCGTGCATGCGTGGTTGCGCGCCCGCGGGCATGATGCGCCAGCGTTGCTGGCCGCGGGCCTGCTGCACGATTGTGGTAAAGCTGCGGCACGGCTGGCAGTTTGGCAGCGCACACTCAAAGTAATTTTAAGAAAATTTGCCCCGGGTCTGTGGCATAAACTGGCTGCGCCCGCCTCACCGCCAAACTGGCGCTATCCCTTCTTTGTGCTGGCCGAACACACCCGCATCGGTGCCGAATGGGCCCAACAGGCAGGCTGCGCCCAGGATGTGGTCTGGCTCATCGCCCACCACGAAGACATCATCCTCCCCGATCATCCCGCGAGCCCGTGGCTGCAACTGTTGCAGGATGCCGACGCCAGCAATTAGAGGAGATGGGTGGCGATCAATACACCAGGGCATAGGTCTGGCTGGAGAGCAGCCAAGTGGTTGCGCGGCCATCTCACACATCACAAAAAAACGCCCGCTGGCATAAAATCCGGCGGGCGTAGTGCTAGAGGGGGCTAAGGCTACCAAGAGGGCATCGAGGGCGGGGACATTGGGGGAGCAGGGGGCGCTTGCGTGGGCATGGGCACGGCTGTGGGCGCAGGCACTTGCGTAGGCGCGGGCATAGGAGTAGGTGCGGGCGCCTGTGTGGGCGGAGCCTGCGTGGGCACAGGCATCTGCGTGGGCATGGGCGCTTGCGTAGGCATGGCGGGCATGGTGGGGCTAACTGGCGGCTGTGTCGGGCTCGATGCCGGGGGCATGGTGGGGGGCACAGTAGGCTGCATGGGCATTGGCGTGGCCGTAGGCATAGCTGGCATGTTGGTAGGCAGTGGCAGCGCTGTGGGGTCAGGTGTGATGGGCATCTCTGTGGGAACCAATGCGGGCTGCACAGTAGGCAGGGGCAGAGTTGGCTGCGGCAATGGAATTTGCACCGGTGTGCGCTCGGGCGCAATCATGGGCGTTGTCTCGGGCGAAGAGGACGAGGCATGAGCCAGCAGCGCTAACACTGCTTTTGCCGCCTGGATGCTGTCATCGCTGCCATCAAGCTGCGAGAGCTGCCTGACTTGATCGCTGACTTGCTGTTGAATGCGTTGCGGCTGCGGAATATCTTGTTGTTGGGTGATGATGGTTTGCAGCAGCTCTGCCACGGTATGTAAGGTTTCGGTGTAATCGGCCAGCGGCGCGGTTGCGGCCTCATGGTCGCCCTGTTCCTGCAATTGGCCAGCTTCATCCAGGCGTTTTTGCGCCAAATCCAAATGCCAGAAGATGTCATCCTGCTTGAGAAGCCCCTGAGTTTGTTCGCTCAGGCGCTTGACACTATAAAGCGTAGAACCGGGCAACGCTTTTTGAGCTGCCGAAACCATGCCCGAACCCAGCGCCAGGGTGAGAACGATGGCCAGGGCCGCAGCGATGGGTTGAAAGCTGCGCTTGGAGCTACTGAAACCGGCTACCAGATTTTGCCACCAGCTTTGTCGAGCCGGAATTGGGGCTGCCACTACCGGAGCAGGAGTTGCCATGCTTTGGCGCTGCTCTGCGGCAATGCGCTGCATCAGATTGACATGGGCCCGACGTTTGAACTCGGGCGTGGGGCTGAGTTGCGCTTGGGCGGCACTCAGGCTCGCTGCTGCTTGCAAAATGCTCACGGCTTCTTCACTAAGTTGAGGATAACGTTGTTGGCAACTCGCCACTGTTGCACCTTGTGTCAGCGCGTCGAGGCAGGATTCCAGGATATTCTGTTCATTCATTAGGCTAATCCTCCCGCAGGGGCGAGTTTGATGGCAAGTTTTTTTAGAGCCCGGTGTTGCAGCACACGCAGAGCGCCCGGTTTTTTGCCCAGAGTCAAGGCAATGTCATCGTAAGAGGCGTTATCAAAAAAGCGCATGGTCAATAAAGTTTGTTCGTCATCCGTGAGCGTCTTCAGGGCCTGACGCAGTTGCTGAATCGATTCCTGCTTGAAGAGTTCGCTGTCAGGCGCTGGGCCTTCATCTTGCAAAACCTGGCCCGATTCGGCCATGACTTCGTAGGACTGGTGGCGGGCATCTCGTTTACCTTCATTGATGATGAGATTGTGAGCGATGCGGTAAAGCCAGTGCAGGAAAGGGCGCTCGGGCCGGTAACGACTGATGGCCTTCCAGGCCCGCCAAAAAACCTCTTCGGTGAGGTCTTCGGCATGTTGTTGCGAAGGAACCCGAATGGCAATGTAGCGATAAATGGCATCGACATTGGCATTGTAAAGCTGAGAAAAGGCTTGGGCATCTCCTTGCTGCGCTTGTTTGACCCAGGTGCGCTCTTGGGGTGCTGCTGCTGAATCGGGCATGAGGTTGCGGAAAATGAGCGGGGATGAAACGACACTTGTTTATCTGATGCCATTCCATCCCCGTTCGTTACGTTAGGCTGTTATCAGCTACCCATGCCGGGCATACCGGGCATGCTGGGCATACTTGGCATGCTGGGGGTGCTGGGAGTGCTGGGAGTGCTGGAACCAGGGTTGCTGGAGCCAGGATTGCTGGGAACACTGGGGACGCTGGGGACGCTGGGAGTTGTTCCAGGATTGGTAGAGCCAGAGTCACTGGGGTTGGTTCCGGGGTCGCTGGGGGCAGCAGGCACTTCGGGCATCTCGGGCACGACCGGGGAGCTGCCAGCATCGGGATTTTCCGGCATCATGGGCACGTTGGGAGTTTCGGTGCCAACCTCGGGGATGTCGGTGCCAACCTCGGGGATGTCGGTGCCAACCTCGGGGATGTCGGTGCCAACCTCGGGGATGTCAGTGCCAACTTCGGGGATGTCGGTGCCAACTTCGGGGATGTCGGTGCCAACTTCGGGGATGTCGGTGCCGTTCTGGTAGTCACCATTTTGGTAGTCACCATTCTGGTAGTCACCGTTCTGGTAGTCACCGTTCTGGTAGTCGCCGTTCTGGTAGTCGCCGCCAGCGGGCTGCTGGGTCTGCGGGTCGCTGCCGAAGAAGTTGCCGATGTCGCTACCAAGCTCTGCGTTGGCAATGACCGGAGCGGCCAGTAAGGCTGCTGAAAAAGCTACGATGGAAAGGGTTTTTGTGCTTAAGAAAGACATGAGTTTCTCCTTGTGGGGTGTGAATCTATGGTTGATTAGTTGTTTATTTTCTGGTTGGAATTGGGCTTTGCTTGGCCCGTTCAAAACTATAACCATCCGCAACGCCATTTGTTACAAGAAAATTTGGTTTTTCGAAAAAAACGTAACTACTAACGTATCCGACTTCAATCACCACAAAGACACAAAGACACTAAGAACACCAAGCATTTCAAAACTTTTTCTTTCTTTGTGCCTTTGTGGCTTCGTGTCTTAGTGGTTTCTAGCCTGGCTACCTTAGTCGTAACAAAAAAACATAGCAATTTGCATCTTTCGGTGAGAAATCACCTGGGATGCCAAGGCATTTTTGTCGTAACTCAGTGCTCTTTTAGAGGCAAAGCCTTTTCTTCTGCCAGCCTCTGTACCTGGCAAATTTTGCTCAATAGCTCCCTTTTCGACTATAATAGAAGCCAAGTCGATAGTAGCGAATGGAACTGGGCTCCGCCTCAGTTCTTTTTTTGTTCGACGGGCAGAGGTCGTGCGGGCCTCTGTCGGGATTTTCTCTCTCCGCGGATTGTATGGAGTTTTGACATGACAACAAAGAGCAATGACAGCGCCGTGTATCTTACACGCGAAGGTCTAGCAAAATTAAAGGAAGAATTGGCCTGGCGCATCAATGTGCGGCGGCCCGAAATTGCACAGCAAACTGAAGATGCTCGCAAAGAGGGCGATCTTTCGGAGAATGCTGGCTACGATGAAGCCAAATATCAGGCTGGCATGAACGAAGGCCGCATCATGGAGCTGGAGCATCGTATCAAGAATGCCGTAATCATCGAAACTGATGATGGCCCTGCTACTGTGGTCAAACTGGGGCGCACGGTCACTATCATCGATAAAGATTATGGCGATGAAGAGGTTTACACCATTGTGGGCTCCTCTGAGGCTGATCCCAGCGCCGGTAAAATTTCTAATGAATCACCCATTGGCAGCGCACTGTTGGGCAAAAAAGTTGGTGATGTGGTTGCTGTGTTGACTCCCAGCGGCGAAATCAGCTTTGAGATTGCCAAAATCGCGTAGATCCTGTAGCGCTACTGCCCATCCATCCTCTACACCCCAGCCCATAGCGGCTATTGGATTTTAATCATGGCTCAAACAACGCCTCCCACCGCCCAAGACCTGCTGGATCAGGAGCAGGCCCGACGTGAAAAACTGGCTCGTTTGCAAGAAGCGGGCATCAATCCCTATCCTCCCCGCGTGCAGCGCACCCACACCATCGCCCAGGCCCTGGCTGCGTATGATGCGGGTCAACTGGGCGAGGATGAGCAACTTTGCCTGGCCGGACGCATGGTTTCCCGCCGCGTCATGGGCAAACTTTCCTTCGGGCACATCGAAGATGCCAGCGGCAAAGTGCAGATAATGGTGCGCCGCGACTTGCTGGGCACCGATAGTTACAATAAATTTTTTAAGAAATTGCTGGATTTAGGGGACATCATCGGTGTCAAGGGAACCATGACAGTCACCCGCACTGGCGAAACTACGCTGCTGGCTCAGGAAGTTACCCTGCTTTCTAAGGCGCTCAAGCCCATGCCCGATAAATGGCATGGTCTAAAAGATCCCGAGGTGCGCCAGCGGCAGCGTTATCTTGACCTGCTGGCCAACGCCGAGGCCCGAGAACGCTTTCGTGTACGAGCTAAAATTGTGCGGGCCTTGCGCGATTATCTCGATGGCGAAGGCTTTTTGGAGGTGGAAACGCCCATCTTGCAGCCTCTTTACGGTGGGGCCGCAGCAGAACCCTTTGTAACGCATCACAACTATTTGCATCAGGATTTGTATCTGCGTATCAGTTTCGAGTTGTATCTCAAGCGCCTGTTGGTGGGCGGCTACGACAAGGTGTATGAAATCGGGCGTGATTTTCGCAACGAGGGCATCAGCCACAAACACAATCCTGAATTCACTCAAATCGAATTTTACGAAGCCTACACCGACTACAACGGGGTCATGGCCCGCACCGAGGCCATGATTGCCTACGTGGTGGCCCAGGTTGCCGACGGCCTCACCGTCACCTGGCAGGGCCACGAAATTGATTTCACGCCACCCTGGCCCCGCATCCCTCTGCGGCAGGCTATTTTGGATGCCTCGGGCGTGGATTATGACCTTTACCCCGATGCAGACAGTTTGCGCGCAGCCATGCGGGCCAAAAATATCGATGCGCCTGCCGATGCCAGCCGCGGCAAGCTCATCGATAAACTGCTCAGCATCTTTGTCGAACCCTACCTCATCCAACCCACCTTCCTCATCGACTATCCTGTAGATGTTTCGCCCCTGGCCAAACGCAAACCTGGAACCAAAGATGTCGTCGAGCGTTTCGAGGGGTTTGTGGGCGGCATGGAACTGTGCAACGCTTTTTCTGAACTCAATGACCCCATCGATCAGTTAGAGCGCTTTTTGGACCAAGGGCGGGCCCTGGAAGAGGGCGATAAAGAGGCCACACCTGTAGACCGGGACTACATCAATGCCCTGAGCTACGGCATGCCCCCCGCGGGCGGCTTTGGCATGGGTGTCGATCGTTTGACCATGCTGCTTACAGGCCAGGAAAACATCCGCGAAGTCCTGCTCTTCCCCCACTTGCGCCCGGAACAGGGATAAGTCCAAAGTGCGATTCACACCTCACGTGTCACCTCCATGAACCTCGCCATCATTTGGCACATGCACCAACCCCTTTATCGGCAGCCTGGCAGCCATGTTGCCAAACTGCCCTGGGTACGCTTGCACGCGGTCAAAGATTATCTGCACATGGCGCAGGTACTGGCCCGATACCCGCAGGTTCATGCCACCTTTACTCTCACCCCCTCGCTGACAGCGCAGCTTCTGGATTACGCATCGGGGCAACTAACTGACCCGCTCATGCAACTGGCCGGGCAATCCTGCTTTAGCCCCGACGACAAACACTACCTGCTCAATCTCTGCTTCAGCATCAACGAGGCCATCATTCGCCAATTCCCCCGTTATCTCGAAATTTTGGAACGGCGGCATTTGGCCCGGCTCAACCTCGATTACTTTTCTACCCAAACGTGGCGTGACTTGCTGGTCTGGTTCAATCTGGCCTGGACCGACCCCAACTTGCTGGAAAATGACCCCGTTTTAGCGGGATTGGTGCAAAAGGGAGGTGATTTCAGCATCGACGATGCCCGCAGCCTGATGCAACGCCATGTGGACATCATGGCTCAGGTGCTGCCGCTGTATCGGCAACTGGCCCAAACCGGGCAACTGGAACTCATCACCGTTCCCTACTTCCATCCCATCTTGCCCCTGCTGGTGGATAGTGACAGCGCGCGTCGCCCCAGCCCGGGAATACCTGTGCCCCAGCCGCGGTTTCGGGCCCAAGAAGATGCCCGGGCGCAGCTACAATGGGCCATCCAAAGCCACACCGGGCAAATAGGCCAGCCCCCCGCGGGATTGTGGCCCAGCGAAGGCGCTGTTTCGCCCGAAATGTTGCCCCTGGTGGCTGAAGTGGGCCTGCGCTGGCTGGCAACCGATGAAGCCATCTTAGGCAAAAGCCTGGATATTTACTTTGAGCGGGATGAAAGTGGGCAGGTGCTGCGGGGTGATTTACTCTATCGCCCCTGGCGCGTGACCACACCAAAGGGCGATTTGACCCTCCTCTTCCGCGATCACGAACTTTCTGATCTCATTGGATTTGTTTATCAGCGTTTGCCTGGCGCCCAGGCTGCCGAAGATATGATTGTACGGCTGGAGCGCATCGACCGGGCCTTTGGCAATGCCGATGACGCGCTCATTACCCTGATTTTGGATGGTGAAAATGCCTGGGAATACTACGAACACAATGGCGACATCTTTTTGAGCGAGCTGTACCGTCGCCTGAGCGAGCATCCGCACTTGCGCCCGGTAACGCCCACCGAGCATCTAACCCAACACCCCCCTGCTCAAAGTTTGTCGCATCTGGCCACGGGCAGTTGGATTATGGGCGATTTCAGCACCTGGATGGGGGATCCTGAGCATGTGCTCGCGTGGTCGCACCTGCGCGACCTGCGTCAGGCCTATGCGCGCTGGCGTAAGGCGCAGGCGCCCGCGCCCCAGCATGTGCGAGCAGTGCAATCGCTGCTCTTTGCCGCTGAGGGCTCCGATTGGTTCTGGTGGTATTCGCATCGCAACAACAGTGACCAAAATGCGCTGTTCGACCAGCTTTTTCGGGATTACCTGATGGCCGCGTATCGGGCCATGGGACAAAAAGCACCGCAGGCACTTTTGCAGCCCATCGCCGGTGATGCCTCGCAGCTTCAGGGCCCGCGCAGCCAGCTCACTCCGCGGCTACTGGCTTTACCTGACCCGGAGCGGCATTGGCAGGGCGCAGCGCTCATCCGTCCCGCTGCCTCCACCGGAGCCATGCAGCAAGCGGGCGGCGTTATCACTGCGTTACGCTATGCCAATAATCACGAAACACTCTTCCTGCGGGTAGAAGTCGCTGCTCCCATTGCCCATTTTTCGCTGGTGCTGCAACTGGATTCACCGCGCGGGCGCTATGAGCTGCACCTGGGACAAACTCAAGAAACGCCATTCCTCTTTCATCTGCAAGGGGATGCGCGCATCAACCTGGGCCCCATTCCCTTTGCTGTCAATGACTCTGTGGCCGAATTTGCCGTGCCCCTGGCTAAAATCGGCGCAGATTTAGCGCAATCGGATGACACAAGCTGCACGCTCTTTTTGCGCAGCGCCGCCGGAACCCTAGAGCGTTTGCCAGCTTCGGGCGCAGCGCCCTTGCACTGGGCCACCCCACAACGGCATACCCAAATGCCCAAAGACAAAATGAATGAGGCCATGACGAGTCGCTGACTTCAGTGAGTGTGGCGGGCAGATGAGCTTGGAAAATGATAAAAAAAGACCGAAGGCTGGCATCTGTTTCGCCCGACCTTCGGTCTTTTGGATTTTGTCGTGGTAACGTAAAGCTACAACCGTGCCGCAATCAGCTCCGCAATTTCTTCGGGATGGCTGGCAACAGGCACACCCGCAGCCTCCAGCGCCTTGATTTTCTCAGCCGCAGTGCCTTTGCCACCGCTGATGATGGCGCCCGCGTGCCCCATGCGTTTGCCCGGAGGTGCAGTTTGTCCGGCGATGAAGCCCACGACTGGCTTGGTTACATGATTTTTGATGAATGCCGCGGCCACCTCTTCATCCGTTCCGCCAATTTCACCAATCATCACAATGGCTTCCGTTTCTGGGTCAGCCTCGAACAGGGCCAGCACATCGACAAATTTGGTGCCGATGATGGGATCGCCACCAATGCCCACCACGCTGCTTTGACCAATACCGCGATGGCTCAGCGCAAAGACCGCCTCGTAGGTGAGCGTCCCGGAACGGGAGACCACGCCCACTTTGCCCGGTTGATGGATGTTGCCGGGCATGATGCCAACTTTGGCCTGGCCCGGAGAGATGAGCCCGGGACAGTTGGGGCCAATCAGGCGGGTGTTAGATTGATCCACAAAGGCTTTGACCGTAATCATATCCAACACAGGCAGCCCCTCGGTGATGCAAATCACCAGGTCGATGCCCGCTTGCGTTGCTTCCAGAATGGCATCACCGGCAAAACGGGCAGGCACATAAATAATAGAAGCATTGGCATTGGTGGCAGCCTTGGCTTCGGCAACGCTGTTGAAGACAGGCACGCCCAGCACTTCCTGCCCACCCTTGCCCGGCGTGACACCGGCAACGATGTTCGTTCCGTAGTCCAGCATCTGCGAAGCATGGAATTTGCCTTCGCGACCTGTTAGACCCTGCACAATCAAACGAGTGTCGTTATTGACTAAAATGCTCATGAATTCACCTCTCCTTTAGCCGCGGCCACAGCCATCTGCGCAGCTTCGGCCAGGGTGGTGGCAGTGGGGAAGTTGGCTGCAGCCATAATCTCCCGCCCTTCCACATCATTGGTTCCCACCAGACGAATCACAAAGGGTACATCTGGCTTGACTTCGTCAATGGCTTTCAGCAGCCCTTTGGCTACTTCATCGCAGCGAGTGATGCCGCCAAAGATGTTGACCAGCACTGCTTTGACATTGGGGTCGCTAAGGATGATACCCAGCGCTGTAGCCACCTTTTCGGCATCGGCGCCGCCGCCAATATCCAGGAAGTTGGCGGGCGAACCACCGTAAAATTTCACGATGTCCATGGTGGCCATGGCCAGGCCCGCGCCATTGACCATGCAGCCAATTTCGCCATCCAGCTTGATGTAGCTGAGATCGGCCAGGCGGGCCGTGGTTTCGGCAGGGTCTTCTTCATCCACATCCCGCTTTTCGGCCAGCTCGGGATGTCGGAAAAGGCCGTTGTCATCCAGCACCATCTTGCCATCTACCGCCAGCAAGCTGCCGTCGCCCTGCACTACCAAGGGGTTAATCTCGGCCAGCTCGGCATCGGAGCCCTGATAAGCGTTGTACAGGCCCGTGGCAATCTTGCTAAAGCTGCGGAACTGGCTTTTATCCAGCCCGATGCTTGAGGCAACGCCAATGGCCTGATAGCTTTTCATGCCCAGGAAGGGGTCGATGACGATTTTTTTGATGGCATCGGGATTGGTGGCAGCAACCTCTTCAATCTCCACGCCACCCTCGGCTGAGGCCATCATCACCACCCGTTGCCGGGCCCGGTCAATGACCATTCCCAGGTAAATTTCATCCTGGATGTCGGCAGCGGGGTCAATGAGCACCTTTTTTACGGTCAGACCCTTGATGTCCATCCCCAAAATGTCTCGGGCCCGCTCTTCAGCTTCGGCTGGTGTTTTGGCCAGTTTGACACCGCCAGCTTTACCGCGGCCTCCTACCAGCACCTGCGCTTTCACAACAACGGGCCCGCCAATGCGTTCAGCAATAGCCCGGGCCTCTTCCGGCGTTGTTGCTACATCACCCTCAGGGATTGGAACCCCGTATTGGGCAAAAATCCGTTTGGCTTGATATTCGTGAAGCTTCAATGTTCCCTCCTTTGGGAATCAAAGATTTTTCGTAACGGCTAACGTACCCGACTTCAATCACCACAAAGGCACAAAGACACTAAGAACACCAAGCATTTCAAAACTTTTTCTTTCTTTGTGCCTTTGTGGCTTCGTGTCTTAGTGGTTTCTAGCCGGGCTACCTTAGTCGTTACTTGAAG
>CAZMDD010000125.1:0-39309 GCA_964565065.1 uncultured Caldilineales bacterium
GCGTACCACCTTGGCGTAGCCAAGTCCGGTTAACGCGGGGTTGGGTGGCACACGATTTTCAAAACAACCACTGGATCCTCATAAATTTATTGTCTCCCAATGAAAATATCTTCATGTATTTTTTCCATATACAAATCAAACATCTCCAATAGCATATTAACCATATCTGCATGAAATACTCCTACATTTTGTCCAATTGCTTCAAAGAAAAGTAATAAAAGAAAAGCTACTACGACAGCATAATTATGGTCTTTTCCTGCCATAACAGCATATGTATTAGGATCAGTTTCAGGTAACAATTCAAAATCTTTTCGACGCGCCCAACCCCAGGTATGAATAATTACACCCTTATCCAATAAGAGAATTGCTGTCGGACCTTCTTTTGGAGAAATTGGTTTAGCAAATTCCTGAAGATTTTTTATTACAGTATCCAGTTTCGGAGACCTAAATGCAAAGATTACTCCATGAAGATGTCGATTCACTTGTTTAGCTGATTGGATATTTTTCAATCCTGTTTTGATGTCATCTTTCTTGAAATTTGTCTTTACTTCAATGACCATTTTGGCAGATTCAGGCCACACAACCTTAATTGGCCCATCCGAGTAAACAATTGGATATCTACTTTGATTATGCACCAAAATATCACATTGCTTGCTTACTTTATCCTGCTCTGTCGGGTCGCAAAGAAAACCTTGTTCAACATTGAAATCCCCTGACGCATGTGAAGCTAAAAATTCTCGAAGAATAATTTCATTGGCAGTTCCCGATGACAAGTTATGTTTCACAAACACGCGCAACCTATTCATGCGTGCTTGAAACTCTTGAGCCATACTCATACAGTAAACAAGCATTCTATCGGAACCACGCTCAGGCATCATATCCTTCTCCAAGAGTATATTTACATTTTCATCTAACGGAGCCACCCAACTATTAATTAACCGGCGAAGAGGCCGGTTTTGGCCGGGAATTTCTGTTTATGCCCGCCAGCAGGCCGCATAACGCCCCCATATTCATTGCTTGGCCGCTCGCTTCACTGTATAATGTCCGTATATCCATGTTTATGCGGTCTCCTTGCTGCATAAAAAGACGAAAAATGAGTTTACAAAAAAGTAGCATATCTTCTCCTCTTTTGTCAAACCATATGAGTGATAATCCCGTCCGACATAACCTTCATCATCGCAACACCCGACAGCCCTGGCGCCCGCCCCACCGTAGCCAACCGGGCCCGCGGCGGCCCAGGGTGGACGATGGACGGGGGACGGGTCAGCCGCGCGGGCGTGGGCGGATACGTGAGGCGCGGGCAGACACAACCTTCAACCAGCAAACCTTGAACCTGAAATCCTAGGCCCGCGGTCAACCCGCCGAGTCACAGACTCGCCTGGTCGCGGTTTTTTGACGGAGGAGCTGGCGGTTTACCACTGCTCACTGACCTACTGGCCTCTGGCCCTCTGGCCTCTGCCCTCTGACCCACTGGACACTGACCCACTGGCCTCTAACCCACTGACTTCTGACCCACTGCCCACTGACCCGCTGGCTACTGGCCACCGACCTCTGGCCTCTGGCCTCTGACCTCTGACCCACTGACCTCTGACCTCTGGCCGCTGACCTCTGACCCTCTGGCCTCTGGCCTCTGACCACTGACCTCTGGCCTCTGACCTCTGGCCGCTGACCTCTGGCCTCTGACCCACTGACCACTGACCCACTGGCCACTGACCCACCGCTCACTGACCCACTGGCCTCTAACCCACTGACTTCTGACCCACTGCCCACTGGCCACTGGCCCGCTGGCCTCTGACCTCTGACCTCTGACCCTCCGACCTCTGACCTCTGACCACTGGCCCGCTGACCGGCTGCGCAGCGGCCACCTGAGGGGGCAGCCTCTAAATCGTGAATTCCCAACCACGCGAAGACACAACGCAAAAAATAAAGGCCACGACCTGTACAATTCCCCCCTTGCAACAAAACAGGTCAGCAATTGTCAGGAACGCGCTGGACGCGGGCCCGGAGTCGCCCCCGAAATTACCTGAATCGCCCCTGGCAAACTACGCACCTTAATCGAGCGAGCATCGGTGGCTACAATCTCGCCATCCACCAGCACCGGCACCGGGTCAGCACATTCGATGCTCAATTCAGTGCAGCGAATCAAATTCATGCCAGGCGCGGTTAGATGGGCTCCCTTGAAAGTTTGCGGCAAAAGCTTGAAAACGCCTAGCCGGGAACGGGCATCAGCCACGACAACATCCAGCAAACCGTCATCCTGCTGGGCATCGGGCGTAAGAAAATAAACACCGCCGGTGCGATATCCAATGCCCACATAAACCATCAACACCCCCTTTTGAGCCATCTCACCCCCATCCCAGCGCAAAGCAACCCGCGGCCATTGACCTTTAAGAATCGCTTTGAGCGCCCCCGCCACATAAAGCAAATCGCCCCGCAGCCAGGTAATCTTAGCAGCCTCCATGTTCACCTCAGCGCCCAACCCGATGATGAAATCGTTCATAAAGACCCAATCATCCGCCCGTCCCAAATCCAGTTGCCGCACATGCTCCGCCCTGACCAACAATTGACACGCAGCCTGCAAATCGGTGGGAATCCCCAACTGATACGCATAATCATTGGCTGACCCCAAAGGAATGACACCAAGACGTGCGCCCGCGGTCTGGCCATCCATCACCAACCCGCGAACAACCTCATTGATGGTTCCGTCGCCGCCCGCAGCCACAACCGTATCATAGCCCTGAGCCACCGCTTCGCTGGCCAGCTCGATACCATGCCCAGGACGCGCCATCTCCACGAAATCAAAATCATAGCCCATGTCGATGAGCAGTTGTCGCAGCAGCGAGGCTTGTTTGCGGGCCCCCCATCGGTTGGAATAGGGATTGAGAATGATTTTTGTGGACATAATGACCTCAGTTTAAGTCAATGCACATTTGAAATTTGAGAAAAGCGCTGTGCATCTCGGCGAACGGCGAAGATGGTAACCACAGATGGCACAGATAGCACAGATTTTTTCGTGCCTTGGTGCCTTTGTGCGCTTGGTGGTGCGCCCTGGATAGCGATGAACCGTTACATTTCAACTTTTCTTGATGGTTTTCTGCATTTTCTGTGAAAATCTGTGAGAATCTGTGGTTAAACGATGGTAACCACAGATGGCACAGATAGCACAGATTTTTTCGTGCCTTGGTGCCTTTGTGCGCTTGGTGGTGCGTCCTGGATAGCGATGAATCGAAAATAACGACTACCAAGAGCAAAACTGTTGGAATGTACCAATCGCCTCATTATAACATGCCTGCAACGCTTATCCCATGCTATAATCAGGGCCAGGATGTTCTGATCTGCGCCTGCCAATCTTCTGCGCCAGACACCCTCTCCCATTATCGATTTATTCTCAATACAGGAGTCATCATGCCACCAATCATTCAAATCAGCGAAGCCAAAGCGTATGTGGGTCAGGTCGTTACTGTGCGCGGCTGGCTCAAACGCCGAACCGGCAAAGGTAAAATCAACTTCTTGCGGGTGCGCGATGGCAGCGGCATATTTCAGGCTGTGGCCTTTCGCCCCAGTTTGGGCGATGAAAAATTCGCCGAAGTCAAAAAACTGACCACCGAATCCAGCCTTATCCTCACCGGCGAAATCAAAGCGGATGAGCGGGCCCCGGGCGTACCGGGTGGCTACGAGATGGCGATTCAAGAGATCGAAATCGTGCAAATCGCCCAGCCCTTCCCCATCACCCCCAAAGAGCATGGCGCCGAATTTTTGTTGGATAACCGGCATCTGTGGCTGCGGAGCGATAAACAATGGGCCTTGCAACGGGTACGGGCCACCATCATTCGCTCGATTCAGGACTGGCTGGATGAACATGGGTTTTTGCGAGTAGATACCCCCTTGCTGACGCCCGCCGCGGGCGAAGGCACAACCACCTTGTTTGAAATCGATTATCACGGCATTCCCGCATTCCTGGCGCAAACAGGCCAACTTTATAACGAAGCCAACATTTTCGCCTTTGGCAACGTTTATTGTTTCGGGCCCACCTTCCGCGCCGAAAAATCAAAAACCAGGCGCCACTTGCAAGAATTTTGGATGGTAGAGCCAGAAATCGCATTTTGCCATCTGGAAGACCTGCTGGAGATTGAGGAACAATTTGTCTCTTACATTGTGCAGCGCACCCTGCAAGAGCGGGCCCATGAACTAAAATTGCTGGGACGCGACACCAGCACACTGGAAAAAGTCATCCCCCCCTTCCCCCGCATCCGTTATGATGACGCCGTGGCCATGGTAAATGAAGCCGCAGCCGCGGGCGTGACCGTGCCTCCCAAAGATGCGCCAGTGCCACCCATGACCTGGGGAGCTGATTTTGGGGCACCCCACGAAACCTACATTGCCAGCCAATTCGAAAAACCTGTCTTTGTCACCCATTATCCCACTGCGGTTAAGGCATTTTACATGGAACCTGATCCAGACCGGCCCGAGGTCTGCCTGAGCTCTGACCTGCTGGCCCCTGAGGGCTACGGCGAAATTACCGGCGGCAGCGAACGCATGAGCGATCCGGAAAAACTTCTGGCAGCCATCCAACGCGAAGGCTTGCCGCAAGAAGCATTTGATTGGTATCTGGATTTGCGGCGCTACGGCTCTGTGCCTCATAGCGGTTTCGGCCTGGGCCTTGAACGCACCGTGGCATGGATTACCGGCATCAAAAATGTGCGCGAAGCCATCGCCTTTCCGCGGGTTTTGGGACGCATAAGCCCCTAGGCGACAGCAAACCAACGCCCCATGATTTATCTTCTCACCCTCCTTGCTGCCTTCATCCTGGCGTTAGCACTGGGCCCGCTGGTCATGTGGGCCGCGCAGCGCTGGGGCCTGGTCGATTATCCGGGAGGGCGGCGTCAGCACCAAGGGGCCATCCCTCGCCTGGGCGGCTTGGCCATTTACGGCGGATTTGTGGGCAGCAGCCTGCTTTTGCGAGTCTTGCCAGCCTCGTGGCTACCCATCAGCAGCGACCCCAACGAGAGCTTTCGCTGGCTGGGACTCATGCTGGGCGTCACCTTTGTCGTCATCTTTGGCCTGCTGGATGACAAAATCGGCTTCGGCAGCGGGCCGCAATATCTGGCACAAGTGGTGGCAGCAGCTATTGCCATCCTCTTCACCATCTTCATTCAGCGGATTAACAACCCTCTGGGCCCGGGCCAGCTTATCTTTCCCTGGTACATCATCTGGCCCCTGACTCTCTTTTGGTTTCTGGGCTTCATCAACACCGTCAACTTTTTAGATGGTGTGGATGGCTTGGCAGCAGCAGTTGCCGCAGTTGTTGCCGTGGTTTTAGCCATCCACATGGCCCGCACCGGTCAGCACAGCGTCATGTTGCTGGCTCTGGCCCTGTTGGGCTCGGTGCTGGGATTTTTGGTCTTTAACTGGCCCCCGGCCAAAAACTTCATGGGCTCCAGCGGCTCCTACTTTTTAGGATTCACCCTGGCCGCGCTGGGCCTGATTGCCGGCGCCCGCGTGGCAACAGTGCTGCTGGTCATGGGGTTGCCCATCATGGATGTGGCCTGGCTCATCTGGTGGCGATGGCGACACCACCAACCGCTATTTCAGGGCGACCGCAATCATCTACACTTCCGGCTGTTGGATAAAGGCTTCAGTGCCCGCCAAATTGTTTGGGGCTACGTGCTGTTCGGCGCAATCTTTGGCAGCATCAGCTTGATGGCTGCCAGCACGCTCTTCAAACTACTGGCCCTGCTGGCCCTGTTGCTACTGGGCGGCGGCATCATCCTGTGGGCTGCCCCCCGCGAATAAACCATCTGCGTTTCAGCACCATCATAGCTGAGGAGGCATTTCATCATGCCCAACACACGAACTGAATACATCATCGACCTGGAGCAAATGCTAAAAGATGTGCGTCAGGCCCTGGAACAAAATGATGTACCGCGGGCAGCCACCCTCATCGAAGCACTGCGCCCGGCAGACCAGGCCGAACTCTTCTCCGATTTAGAGGAAGATGAGCAACGGTTGCTGCTGGCGCACCTGAACCCGGAAGACTCCGCCGACATCTTCGAAGAGCTGGATGACGAGCAGGCCCTGGAACTGGCCCGCGAAATCCCAGATGAACGCCTCATCCCCATCATGGATGAGATGGAGCCGGACGAAGCCGCAGACCTGCTGGGCGACATGCGTCCTGAGCGGGCCCAAAAACTGCTGGCCGAGCTGGAAGACCCCGACGAAATCCGCCCCCTGCTGCTGCATCCCGATGAAACAGCGGGCGGCTTGATGACCTCCGAATTCCTGGCCCTGCGACGACGCATGACAGCAGCCGAAGCATTAGAAGCCATCCGGCAGTGGCAGCCCGAGGCCGAAACCATCTACTACCTGTTTGTTGTGGATCGTTACGGGCGTTTGAGTGGCGTGGTCAACCTACGCCAACTCATCGTCGCCGATCCCCAGGCACTGATGCAGGACATCATGGATGAAGATGTCATCTTTGTCACCGCAGATGTCGACCAGGAAGAAGTGGCCCGACTTATGGCCCGCTACGACCTGTTGGCCCTGCCCGTACTGGATGACAACGACATCTTGCTAGGTGTCATCACCTTTGACGATCTGGTAGATGTGCTGGAAGAGGAAGCCACCGAAGATTTGCAGCGCTACGGCGGCGCCGAGCCTCTGGAACGCCCCTATCTCGACACTTCACCCATGACCATCACCCAAAAACGCATTGGCTGGCTGTTGGTATTGTTTTTAACCGCCACCCTCACCGGCTCGGTAATGAAATTCTTCCAATCCGAAATCGAGGCAGTGGTAGCGCTAACCCTGTTCATCCCCTTGCTAATTGGCACAGGAGGCAATGCCGGGTCACAAACCACTGCCACCATCATCCGTGAACTGGCCACTGGCAACGTCGAACCCAGAGATGCTCTGAAAGTTTGGTGGCACGAAGCCCGCGTCGCCATCTTGCTAGGCTTTGGCATGGCCATTCCCGCCTTCATCCGGGCCATCACCTGGGTCAATGACCCCATGCTGGCCACCACCGTGGCAGTATCCATCGCCGTACTGGTGCTGTGGGCCACAGGCGTAGGCTCCTTGCTGCCCCTCATCGCCGCCAAATATGGCGTTGATCCCGCCCTGGTTTCGGGCCCGCTGATGAGCACCATGGTCGATGCCACGGGCCTGCTCATCTATTTCTCCATCGCCAAAATTTTCCTGGGATTGTGATCCTATGCCCAACTACCTGCTTTTCAACAAACCATACGACGTTCTCACCCAATTTACCGATGGCGAGGGGCGTCAGACCCTAAGTGACTTCATCGACATGCCCGGCGTTTACGCGGCTGGCCGGCTGGACAGAAACAGCGAAGGCTTGCTGCTGCTCAGCGATGATGGCGAAATCCTGCATCGGGTCACACATCCCCGCTGGAAATTGCCCAAGGTGTATCTGGCCCAAGTGGAGGGCATTCCCACGCCTGAGGCACTGCAACAATTGCGCTCAGGTGTGATAATCAAAGGCGAACGCACCGCTCCCGCACAGGTCGAACTTCTCGCACGCGCGCCTAACGTGCCCCCGCGCGAGGTCCGACACTATCATCCCACGCCGTGGCTGCGAGTCGTACTCAAAGAGGGCAAAAAACGACAAATTCGGCGCATGACCGCAGCAGTTGGCTTTCCTACCCTGCGCCTGATTCGGGTGGCCATCGGCCCGCTAACCCTGGGCAACCTGTCTCCGGGTCAATGGCGACAGCTCACCGAAACCCAGCGACGCACCCTGTTTCGGGCCCTGGGCCTAGACCCAGACAAACCAACGCGCGTCGGGCCCAAGCCCCGGCGTCCCCGACGCCCACGCCAGCGCCGCCCCCGTCGCTGAGCATCGTGGTGACAAAGAGTGCGTTTCAAAATTGGGGCAGGCATTGTAAAACCCGCCGGATTGCGGATCCGTCTCCGAAGCGGCGCTCTCCAGGGCGGATTCGTAATCTGCCCGGCCAAAAAATAAAAGCGCCCCCAAACTGCAACGCACCCGGTGACAAAAAAACACATTGCACAGTTTGCCGGCCTTTGTTATAATGCTTTTCAGCGAACACATGAGCTAAGTAGCTGCCTCTTTGAAACTTGAGAAAAGCGCTGGGCCTCTCGGCGAACGGCGAAGATCGATTTGCTACTATTACAACCACAGATGACACAGATTTTTCTTGATGGTTTTCTGTAATTTCTGTGAAAATCTGTGGTTAAGCCATGGTAGCCTCAGCTTGCACAGATTTTCTTGAGCATTGCTTTCCATTTTCTTCGTGCCTTGGTGCTTTGTGCGCTTGGTGGTGTGCTCTGGATAGCGATCAATCGTTCCATTTCAACTTTCGTAGCATCACCTACTTAGAACAACTCCCCCACCAATCTTATGGCCAAACGACCCTCGGCAACAAAATCCCCCACAGCCAAAAAGAAAAGCTATGCTGCCGCCCGCAAAAAAAACAGCCGCACCCGCAGCACCAAGCGCAAAACCAAAACCCGCTCTCGCAAATCTAAAAGCAGTTGGCAAAAGCTAACCGAATCGATTATCAGTGGGCAAACCCTGGGCGTGGTGATGGCATTGACAGGCATTTTTACCACCTTGGCGCTTTTTAGCAGTCAGCGGGGCCGCCTGACCGCCTGGTGGATTGATCAGATGAGCCTGCTTTTTGGCATTGGGGTTTATTGGTTGCCCGTGGTTTTGATCGTTTCGGGCATCTTCATCTTCCTGTTTAGCCAAGGACACCGTGGAGCCTTTACGCTAAAACGCTTTTCTGGCTTTTTACTCTTTTGGGTTGCCTTGCAGGCCATCGTGCATCTGGTGGGCATTTCGCGCGGCAGCGCCAGCTTAATCGATTCACCGCGCCCAGGCGATTTTGGCGGCATGATGGGCTGGGGCATTGCCCAAACACTGGCCTCCTTTTTAGGTGTAGGCATGGCCACGCTGCTGACCGTGCTGGCTCTGCTTACAGCGCTGATACTCATCTTTGGCATTCGCGGTAAAACCATGATTGCCCTGCTGGTCGCGGCCATGACCGCTTTGGCATTACTGGGCAACGATGCTGGTGCACGTTGGCGCAATCATCTGTGGCCCGCAATCTCCAGCCGCCTGGGCGCTTTGGGGCGATGGATAAAGCAACTTTTGACGCGACGCAAGCTCACGAAAAATCAACCTGCGCCAGTAGCCCTGGATGAAGGCCCGGTAAGCACCTTGCCTCCCGAATCGCAAGAACCGGTGCTAACCCGCCCCGAGCCCGAAGTGCGCATCATCGGCTCCGAAAGTGGCGATTGGCGACTACCCCGCATCGAAGATATTCTGGATGCCACCCTGGCCGGTGAAATTACCGAAGAAGACCTGGCTGAACGGGCCCGAACCATCGAAGACACCCTGCATGCGTTTGGTGTGCCTGTAACCGTGGTCGAAGTGAACAAAGGGCCGGTGGTCACGCAGTTTGGCGTCAAGCCGGGCTACGTTATTCGCAAGGTGCGGGGCGAAGAACGTAAAATGAAAATTCGGGTCAGTAAAATTCAAACCCTAAGCAACGACCTTTCGCTGGCACTGGCCGCCTCACCCATCCGCATCGAAGCCCCTGTGCCCGGGCGCGACATTGTGGGCATCGAAGTGCCCAATCAGGCAGTTTCGATGGTCACACTGCGCAGCATTTTGGAATCTGAAGATGTGCAGGCCATGAAATCGCCATTGAAAGTGGCGCTGGGACAGGATGTTTCGGGCCGGGCCGTGGCTGCCAGCCTATCGCGCATGCCCCATTTGCTCATCGCCGGAGCCACCGGTTCCGGTAAATCGGTTTGTGTCAATGCCATCATCTGCTCATTGCTTTTTGAGTATACCCCCGAAGAATTACGCTTCATCATGGTAGACCCCAAGCGGGTCGAACTTACCATCTACAACGGCATTCCGCACCTCATCGATGACGTGATTACCGAGGTCGAGACGGTGGTCGCAGTGTTGGGCTGGGCTGTTAAAGAAATGGAAAGTCGCTACAAAAAACTGGAAAAAGCAGGCGTCCGTAACATCGAAGGTTACAATGCCAAAATGGTGGCTGAGGGCAAAGAGAAAATGACCTACACAGTCATCATCATTGATGAGCTGGCCGATATTATGATGATGGCCCCGGATGAAGTTGAAAAATTATTGGTGCGACTGGCTCAGATGGCCCGGGCCGTGGGCATTCACATGGTTTTAGCCACACAACGCCCCTCGGTAAATGTTGTCACCGGCCTTATCAAAGCCAACTTCCCTTCGCGCGTGGCCTTTGCTGTAACCAGCCAGATTGACTCCCGCGTGATTTTGGATACCCCGGGCGCCGAAAAATTGCTGGGTCAGGGCGATATGCTCTTCATGCGGCCCGATTCTGCCAAACTTTCCCGGTTGCAAGGCGCATTTGTTTCCGATGCCGAAGTGCATCGCCTGGTGCGCTACTGGCGAGGCCAACGCACCTCTGCCCAGCAGCCGCAAGAGGAAGAAGCGCCCGCCATCCAGCGCCCGCTGTGGGAGGATGTGGCAGCCCAGGCCAAAACCAAATCTCGCCGCGATGTGCTTTATGATGACGCGGTGCAAGTTATCATGGAAAGTGGCCGGGCCAGCACCAGTTTATTGCAGCGCCGCTTGCAAATCGGCTACACCCGCGCAGCCCGGCTCATCGACATGATGGAAGCGGATGGTGTCATTGGCCCCGACCTGGGCGGCAGCCGTGGGCGCAAAATCTTGATACAGCAGCAACCTGAAGCCCAGCCAGAAACAACGCCGCCAGCAACGCCCGAGCCTGTGGCCCCGCCCCAAGAAGAACTGCCCGGGCCCGAGATTAGCGACAGTCCACCCTGGGATGATTTTGACGACGAGTGGGAAGACCCATCGGAAGCGATTGTGTAGCTGCAGGCAAAATGGGGAATCATGGGGCATCTTGTCATAAGTTGCTGGAATTGAAGGCTAAAAATATCGTTACGACTAAGGTCGCCCGGCTAGAAACCACTAAGACATGAAGCCACAAAGGCACAAAGAAAGAAAAAGTTTTGAAATTCTTAGTGTCTTTGTGGTGATTGAAGTCGGGTGCGTTAGTCGTTACAAAATATCTCTGAATGCAGGCATTTTGTGCTATAATCTGAAGTTGGGTGTCGAATAATTTTCGAAACGCCCTCGCAGTAGCCAGACAACAAATGCAAAGTTGCGCAGCCTCCTGAGCTGTGTGTTCAAAAATTCCGTTACGACTAAGGTCGCCCGGCTAGAAACCACTAAGACATGAAGCCACAAAGGCACAAAGAAAGACAAAGTTTTGAAATTCTTAGTGTTCTTAGTGTCTTTGTGGTGATTGAAGTCGGGTGCGTTAGTCGTTACAATAATTTTCCTTAAGGAGGAAAAAAACGTAATGACAAAAAAATGGGTTTATCTTTTTAACGAAGTCGCCGACGCTGAGAAATACACCGGCAGTTGGGATGGCGTTCGCGGCCTACTGGGTGGCAAAGGCGCTAACCTGGCTGAAATGACTCGTATTGGCGCACCAGTTCCTCCCGGATTTACCGTTACCACCGAGGCATGCAACGCCTACCTGGCCGCGGGCAAAACCTTTCCCGAAGGCATGTGGCAGCAAGAATTGGACGCGCTGAAAGTTGTCGAGGAGCAGACAGGTAAGAAATTTGGTGATCCTGCCAGCCCCCTGCTGGTTTCCTGCCGCTCCGGCGCTAAATTCTCCATGCCCGGCATGATGGACACTGTTCTCAACCTGGGCCTGACCGATGAAACAGCCAAAGGCATGGTGGCCCTCACCAAAGATGAACGCTTTGTTTATGACTCTTACCGTCGCCTGGTGCAAATGTTCGGCAGCGTGGTTCTGGATATTGATGATGACGCGTTCGAGGATGTGTTGAACGCTTATAAAAAAGAAAAGGGTTACGAAAGTGACACCGAAATGACTGCGGATGACTGGAAAGCAATGACCGAGGCTTTCAAAAAAGTGATTGCCGAACATGGCAAAGCTTTTCCGCAAGATCCCATCGAGCAGTTGCGTCTGGCTACCGAGGCCGTTTTTGGGTCGTGGGATAGCAAGCGGGCCCGAGATTATCGCAACGCTGCGAACATCGCCCACGATTTGGGCACAGCGGTGAACATCGTTACCATGGTCTTTGGCAACATGGGCTGGGATAGTGGAACTGGCGTGGCATTCACCCGCAACCCCTCCACCGGCGAAAAACTGCTGTTTGGTGAGTACCTGCTCAACGCTCAGGGCGAAGATGTCGTCGCGGGCATCCGCAATACCGAACCCATTGCCAAGATGGCCAAAGATTTACCTCAAGCCTACGCCGAATTTGTCGAAATCGCTGACAAGCTGGAAAACCATTACCGCGACATGCAGGATGTGGAATTTACCATCGAGCGGGGCAAATTGTGGATGTTGCAAACCCGCACCGGCAAACGCACCGCCCGTGCAGCCATCAAAATTGCGGTGGATATGGCCAACGAAGGGCTTATTGGCAAAGAGCAAGCGCTGATGCGCGTCACCCCCGAGCAGGTAGACACACTGCTGCACCCCCAATTTGATGAAGAAACCAAGAAAACCGCCCGGGCCCAAGGCAAACTCTTTGCCGCAGGCGTCAACGCCTCACCGGGCGCCGCAGTGGGCCGCGTTTATTTTGATGCCGATACCGCAGAACGCATGGCCAAAGAAGAGGGCCAGGATGTGATTATGGTGCGGCCCTTCACCCGTCCCGACGACGTGCATGGCATGTTGGCGGCTAAGGGCATCCTCACCAGCGAAGGTGGCGCCACCAGCCACGCGGCCGTGGTCGCCCGCCAGTTTGGCATTCCCGCAGTCGTGGGCGCTTCTGACATGGTCATCGATGCCGAAGCTCATACAGTCAGCGCCCATGGCCTGACCGTGAAAGAAGGGGATTGGCTCTCGGTGGATGGCGGCAGTGGCGAAGCCTTCTTCGGCCAAATTCCCACCACATCGCCCAAATTCGAGGAACAGACCGATCTCATCACCCTGCTGAGCTGGGCCGATGAATACCGCCGTCTGCAAGTTTGGGCCAACGCCGATTATCCTGATGACGCCCGCCGCGCCCGCACCTTTGGCGCCCAGGGCATCGGCCTGACCCGCACCGAGCACATGTTCTTCGAAGAAGAGCGCCTGCCCATCGTGCAGCGCATGATTTTGGCAGACAGCTCCGCAGAGCGCACAGCAGCCTTGAACGAGCTACTACCCTTCCAGCGGGCCGACTTCGAGGGCCTGTTCGAGGTGATGGATGGCCTGCCCGTCATCATCCGCCTCATCGACCCGCCCCTGCACGAGTTCCTGCCCGAAATCTGTGAGCTGGTGGAAGATGTCGCTGCACTGCGAGCCACAGGTCAAACCGATGGCCTGCCCGAAAAAGAGGCACTTCTCAAGAGCGTGGAAGGCCTGCACGAAAGCAATCCCATGATGGGAATGCGTGGCGTGCGCCTGAGCGTTGTCATGCCCGAAATTGTGGAGATGCAGGTTCGGGCCATCTTCGAGGCCGCGGCCAACCAGGCCCTGGCTGGCGTCACGGTCAAACCTGAGGTGATGATTCCTCTGGTCAGCCATGTGAACGAGCTCAAGGTGATTCAACCCCGCTTGCAGCGCATCGCCCAAGAGGTGATGGCTGAGAAACAAATTCAGTTCGAGTACAAATTCGGAACCATGATCGAAATTCCACGCGCAGCCCTGACCGCGGGTGAAATTGCCGAAGTGGCCGAATTCTTCTCCTTTGGAACCAACGATCTCACCCAGATGACCTTTGGCTACAGCCGTGACGACGCCGAGGCCCGCTTCTTGCTGACCTATGTCGAAGAGGGCATCCTGCCGGTCAACCCCTTCCAGACCATCGACCGTGATGGTGTGGGCCGCCTGATGAAAATGGCCATCGATGATGGTCGGGCCACCCGCTCCGATTTGGAAGTGGGCATTTGTGGCGAGCATGGTGGCGACCCCAGCTCCATCGAGTTCTGCCACCTGGCGGGCAACAACTACGTGAGCTGCTCCCCCTTCCGTGTACCCATCGCCCGCCTGGCTGCTGCCCAGGCCGCGCTGAAAGAGAAGGGCATCACGGCTTAAGCCATCCCCCCTATCACATTCCCTCGCCCGGTGTGCCTTTTGCATGCCGGGCGTTTTTGTTTGGACGGGCCCGCAGATGCAAACACCGTTGCCTGTTTGCCCCGAACTTGACAGAGCAGGCCACATTCGCTATACTTGCTCCTGTTGTCGGGGCGTAGCGCAGCTCGGTAGCGCGCTTGAATGGGGTTCAAGAGGTCGGGCGTTCGAATCGCCCCGCCCCGACTACCAGGGGCCGATGGGCAGACCATCGGCCTCCTTTTTTATCTTTCGGTAGTTGCTAAGTAGTTTGCGATAAGTTTCTTGATTTCAAATAGCGAGCTTGTCAAGTAAGCTCTAAAAAGTTACTCGACTTTCATCACCATGTTTGGCAACGAGGGCAAGATGAAAATGGACGAAAGGAGGAACGTAGGCGAATTAAAATTGTCCACTTTCATCTATCTTCCTCTACATTTCTCAAGTTTCCAACACGCATCTACTTAACGTGTTCACTTTTACTGACACCCCAGTCACCCGGTTACACTTACTGCCATTTTAATGCTTTCGGATAACCCCTATCTCGACCTGGACACCGAACTCTGGGAAAAAGGTTTAGCCGCGCGCTCTGATGGGGAACGAGACTTACTGGAGCGGGTGCAAAAAGCGTTGCCCATTGCTGCCGACTTATCCCGTTCCGATGTTTTTCTCTTTTTTCCCGAGGGTGAGTATTTTTGCGCAATCATGCACGCCCGCTCGCATGCCATGGCCACGCTGTATGATTCAAGACAAACGGGGCGCTGTCTGAGCCACACCGATCGCTCGTGGATGTGGCAGGCGGTCATGCGGGGCCGCTATGATTCCCGCATACTGAAAGAGATTCAGGATGTGCGCACCGAGGTGCAGCAGCAGATTTGGCCTGTGTTGGGAGAACAAGGACAAGTGATTGCCGCGGTGGGTGTTTTTACCAATGCAGTTGAATTGGCCCGCCACAAGCGCCGTGCGCAATCTTTTCAGCGGGCGTTGGCACATTTTTTCGATAGCCTGGTACATGGCGACTTGCGCGGTTGCGAGCAACTCCCCCCCTTTACCGATCACAGCGGCATCATTTTTGTCGATGGTTTGTGGCGCTATCGCTATCTCAGCGGCATTGCGGCCAATGTGTATCGGCGCATGGGGTATCTGGATGATTTGCGGCTGCGCACGCTGGACGAAGTGGCTGCTGGCGACCACGATATGGTGCGGCAGGCATGGGAGGAACAACGCTGCCTTTTCCAAGAATCCAACATCCGCGACCTGGTGCTGCAACGGGCTGTCATTCCCATGTGGGGCCAGCCGGATCATTTTAGTTTTTGGGAACGCTTGCGCTGGGGCGGGCGCTCGCGCGGGCGCTACGGCGCCTTGCTACTGGTGCATGATGTCACCGAGGAGCGGGCCACAGAGCAGGAGCTCAATGTCAAATCGGCCATGATCAAAGAGGTGCATCACCGCCTGAAAAATAATTTGCAATTGCTCATTTCGGTGTTGCGAATGCAGGCCCGACGAGCCAAGACGGAAGAGGCTCGCGAATTGTTGCGAGAAGCCATAAATCGACTGTTGAGCATGTCGGTGATTCATGAATCCCTGTCTCATGGCGAAAGTGGCACACTTAATCTCAAAGATGTTCTCACCCAAATTAGCGTGCAGACACAATCGAGCATGGTGAGCCCGCATCGGCGCATCCACATAAAAATGATGGTGCAGGATGATGTTATGCTGCCCACCAACAAAGTGACCGCCTGCGCCATGGTTTTCAACGAATTATTGCTCAATGCGGTCAAACATGGTTTTAGCGAAGACCAGGGAGGCGAAATCCGCATCTATCTTTACGATTGGGTCGATCATGTCGAACTTATCATGGATGATACCGGTCCAGGATTGCCCCCCGACTTCTCACCGGACAAAAGCGCGAGCATCGGCCTTGACATTATTCACACTCTGGTGCAGGATGACCTGAAAGGAAGCATCCGTTTTACCACAAGAACAGAAGGTGGTGTTCGGGCACACTTGCAATTTCCCAAAAACGCCGCCGGAGGCAAACAACAATGACACCAACACAACGAACACGCATCATCATTGCAGATGACGAGTCACTGATTCGCCGTGATTTGCGCGAAATGCTGACAGAACAAAACTATTTGATCGTGGGCGAAGCCAGCGATGGCCGCACCGCGGTTGAACTGGCCCGAGAACTCAAGCCCGATTTGGTCATCATGGATATTCGCTTTGAGGGCGATGACTTTGACGGCATCGACGCCGCCAGCCTGCTTACTGCCGAGGAGCTGGCGCCGGTGTTGCTCCTGAGCGCCTACAGCCAGCAGGATTTGGTAGCCCGAGCCAAAGAAGCGGGCGTCGTCGGCTACCTGGTCAAGCCCTTCTCCGAGGCTGACCTGGCTCCAGCCATCGAAACGGCGCTGGAGCGTTTTAACGAATTTCGGGCACTGAAAAAGGAATCCAAAGACCTACGCCGCACCCTCGAAACACGTAAGGCTGTCGATCGGGCCAAAGGGCTGCTCATGGATAAAGAGGGCATGAGCGAACGTGAAGCCTTCCGGCGCATCCAAAAACTTTCTATGGATTCACGCAAATCGATGCGTGTGGTGGCCGAAGCCATTGTGCTGGCCCATCAAATTCGCGAAATGGAATCGTAACTCCATCCTTCCACTCTACCCTCCCCAAGGCTATGCAACCCATCAAACGCTTCAAAGCATTGCAAGAAACAGACTCGGCGCTGGATGCCGACAGGAAGCAATTTGCAGACAACAAGGCAGCAATGCAGCCCTCGGCAACCTTGCAATCGCTGGCCAAGCAGGTAAAAGCGCTCAGCGGGCATGTTGCACACTGGCGCAAAGAACGCAGCAAACGTGACGCCAGCGTGGCGGAATTGGCAGCAAAAATTGCCAGATTAGAGAAAAAGCTTTACGGCGGGCGCATCAAAGATGCCCGCGAACAGGTAGCCATGCAGCAAAATATCGAATCCCTCAAACGACATCTGGCTACACTGGAGGAAGCTGCACTAGAGGCAATGCTGGAGCTGGAGGAACACGAGCAAAACCTCGAAGCAACGCAAGCTCGCTTCGCAGCGCAAAAAGCGCAGTGGCAGGAGCAAAAAGCACGTCTCGAAAAGGAGCAAGAGGCGCTGGTGGCTCATGCCCGCAAACTCAAGAACAAACGGACGCAGCTTGCGGCAGCCATGCCCCCGGCAGATTTGGCTCACTACGAATCCTTGCGCAAAAAATTGGGGGGGCTGGCAGTGGTCAAAATTCAGGGGCGAAGCTGCGGAGGGTGTGGAGCCAACTTACCCACAGCCACCGTGCAAAAAGTTCACGAAAGCAAACTGGCAACATGCCCGATTTGCAGACGCCTGCTTTATGATTGACAAAAACTTACCATAAGATTATAATGTGTGGCATCCCCCATCCTGACGCCACGAGGTTTCCCCATGTCTCGCTCTAAAATTCACCATTCTCTGCGCAAAGTACTTGCTCTGGCCACCGCGGCTGATGACGGTGCGTCGCCGATTCCGGTAATTGTGCGCTATCGCCCGGCCCGAGATGGCCTGGCCACGGGCCTGGAAGATGTAACAACACTGCAAGCGCAACGCACTTACGATCTTGTTCCCTGCGTTGCGGCTGAGATTATGCCGCACCAGGTCGAGGCTCTGGCGCAAAATCCGGCTGTGGAGCGCATTTGGTATGATTTACCTGTGCACACCATGTTGGATGTATCGGTGCCGCACATTGGCGCCAACAAGGTGTGGAAACAGGGCGATAAGGGCAAAGGGGTAAAAGTGGCCATTCTGGACACCGGCTGCGATTTGAAACATCCAGATCTCAAAGCCCGGGTGAAAGCCAAAAAAGATTTTTCGGGCAAGGGTAGTGTGCAGGATGGCAATGGACACGGCTCACACGTGGCAGGCATCATTGCCGGCTCTGGTGCGGCCAGTCATGGCAAATATCGCGGTGTTGCACCGCAAGCAGAGCTTTACATTGCCAAGGTGTTGGATGATCGAGGCAGCGGGCGCATGAGTCAGGTGATGTCGGGCTTGGACTGGGCTGTCTCGAAAAAGGTGCAGGTCATCAATCTTAGCCTGGGCAGCGACATCAATTGCGATGGTACGGACGCACTCTCGGAGGCCTGCGATGCAGCAGTGGGCAAAGGTGTAGTGGTGGTCGTAGCCTCGGGCAACAGCGGGCCCGGCGCCCGCACTGTGGGCGCGCCCGGTTGCGCCCGCGAGGTTCTCACCATTGGCGCCAGCACCGATGACGATAAAGTCGCCAGTTTTTCTTCGCGCGGGCCTACATCTGATGGCCGGGTGAAGCCCGATGTGGTGTTACCGGGCAAAAACATCATCTCGGCCCGGGCTTTTGGCACAACCCTGGGCACAGGCCAGATTGATGAGCATTACACAGCGCTTTCGGGCACAAGCATGGCAACACCTCATGCTACCGGAGTAGTGGCGTTGCTATTGGCGGCTAATCCTGAACTTACGCCGCGGCAGATTAAAAATATCCTCAAAGCCACTGCGGTGGATTTATCGCTCAATCTGAACATACAGGGCGCGGGCCGGGTCAATGCACTGGCTGCCTGGAAGATGGCAAAATCGGGCGAAGTGCCGCAGCCTGAGCCAGAACCCACACCTGCGCCACCACCTCCCTCACCTGAACCTTTCCCGGTTCCCCCCCCCGAAGACCCCAGCGGTTGTCTGGCCGCGGCACTGACATTGTTGATGAAGTTGCTTTTTGTGGAGCAAATTAAATCCTTCTTTGCCCGACAGCGGTGAATGGGGCAGGGCAAATAGGGTTGGGGCTGGAAAAGATGCTGTCTTGCGGGTGTACGCGTTGCGCATGATGCGCCCGCGCGGGCCCGCCACAGGCATCAGCAAGCATGACACCCCGCCCGTTTCCTGCTACAATCGCCATCAGCCGCGGCACGCAAGCTGCCTTATTCCGCTCCCTTATCCCCACGAACCGCCACCAAAAACCTTATGATTCACATCATCGGCCTGGGCCCGGGCGATCCCGAGCTCATCACTCGCAAAACCTGGGCACTCATCACTGCCGCCCCCGAAATCTGGGTACGCACCCGCCAACATCCCGCCATCCAGGCTGTGGCCCAACAAACCACCCTCCACAGCTACGACCATCTTTACCAAAGCCACGCCACCTTCGAGGCTGTTTACGCGGCCATCGCCACCGATGTGGTGGCTCGCGGGCAGCAAGGAGATGTGATTTACGCCGTTTTGGGCGACCCCAGTGTGGCAGAACAAACACCGCAGCTTATCCAAAAACAGGCCCGGGCCACGGGCGTACCAGTGACCCTTCACCCTGCAGTCAGCTTTTTGGAGCCCACCTTTGCCGCGCTCGGGCAGGATCCCATCGCCGGCCTGCAAATCATCGACGCCCAAACCCTGGCTGCAGAGCTGCATCCCCGCAGCGCACAGGGGGGCAACCTGCTGGTTCCGCAACTTTACAGCCGTCTGCTGGCGGGCGATGTCAAACTCACCTTGATGAACGCCTACCCCGATGAGCATCCCGTTACCCTCATCTCAGGTGCAGGCACGCCCGCATTGCGCCTGCGCACCATGCCCCTGTACCAACTCGATCGCCACGACGACCTGGATGACATGACCACTCTTTGGGTTCCAGCCATGTCCCACGCGGCCACCTATGCCGACTTACAAGCCATCATCGCCCGGCTGCGGGCCCCGGATGGCTGCCCCTGGGATCGCAAGCAAACCCATCTCAGTCTGCGTCCCTACTTGCTGGAAGAAACCCACGAAGTGCTGGAGGCCCTGGATGCGGAGGATAGCGAAGGGCTAAAAGAGGAACTGGGCGATTTACTCATCCAGGTGGCGCTGCATGTACAAATTGCCACCGAAGCGGGCGAATTCAAACTCGCCGATGTCATCCGGCACGTGGTAGATAAACTGGTACGCCGTCATCCTCACGTTTTTGGCGAAACCAGCGTGCAAGATGAAGAGGACGTGATTCGCAACTGGGAAATCATCAAACAGCAGGAGCGGCAAGAGCAGGGCACAACACAAAAGAAAAAAAACTTGTTGGATGGGCTTCCCGCGTCCCTGCCGGCACTTTCGCAAGCCCAAACCTATGTTTCCCGCCTCTCGCGTATCGGTTATCCCCTGCCAAACGCTGCCCCCCTGACTGAAGATGACTTGGGTCAACGTCTGTTGGCACTGGTCACCGAAGCGCAGGTGGCTGATTTGGATGCTGAATCAGCCCTGAGAGCCGCGGCCAGCCAGTTGCGCCGCGGTCTTGAACAATTAGAAGCGCAGGCAGCCAGCCAGGGCAGCACACTCATCGATTTGCCCGATGACGAACAACAGGCGCTGTGGCGGGCGTGGCTGAAGACCCGCTAACCATAAAAGGCTTTTGCTGCCAGGAAGCGTTATCGTTACAAAAAAAGGGAGCCACAGTTGCCTGTGACTCCCCATCGTTTCATAGCGAAAGTAGGATTTAGTAGAGATCGTTGGCGGTGTTGTAAACGTTGAACTTGCCGGTGGGGGTAATCACCCAGTCGCCGACGATGCGATCGATTTCTTCCAGGGTCGTGGCATCATAAACCACAATGGCGGTAGGTGTATCAATCTTACCCCACAGCGAGACCCAGAATTCAGTGCCTGCTTTGTTGAATTCCTGGTGAACCACGCGGGCGCCCAGCTCTTCGGCGCCTTCCACTTCCCAGCACTTGGGTTCTTTTTCAAGATCATTCTTGTCCCAGGCGCACAGGGTGCGGTTCATCTCGGGCACAGGAGCCACCGTAAAGTCGGCAATCAACCAGGGGCTGTTTTCGTGAGTCTTGATGAAGAGATTACCCATGGAGGGCGTTTCCAACATCTTCACAACCTTCCAGGCCTGATCTGGATGTCCTTCGGGGTCTGTACCGATAATGGCAATCTTATTATCCTTGATGTGCCCGGTGGCCCACACCGGCCCATATTCGGGGTGATTCCAGTTAGCGCCGCGACCGGGATGTGGTTTATCGCCCACAGGGATAGTCGCTACATACTCGCCTTCCTTGGTATCCAGCACCACCACCGTTTTCGAGGTGTTTGCTGCTTCCAGGAAGTACCGTTTGGTGCTGTCCCAGCCGCCATCATGCAAATAGCGTTCAGTATCCAACATCTTGATGCCCAGCGGGCGTCCTTCCTTCTCCAGATTCGAATAGTCCACGACCCAAATCTGGCCCGCTTCCTTAACATTGACAATCCATTCGGGGCTAAGATGTGAGCTGACAATGGCTGCTACACGATTTTCACGAATGAAATCACCTTGGCTGCGGTCATAGCCCTGGGTCGAGACCATCTTGATGGGTTCCAGGGTTTGGCCATCGACCACCACCATGGCGCTGGGCCAATAACAGCCCACAACGGCATATTTGCCTTCAAAGCCTTCAAACTTGCTGCTGTCTACCGAGCGGGCATCCAGACAGGTGCGGGTCTCGGCAACCACGTCCGGTTTTTCCATCCACAGGTCAATAAGCGAAAGTTTGCCATCGCGACCAATGACATAGAAATAACGGCCATCTTTGGAGGAGCGCAGAATGTGGGTGGCAAAGCCGGTGTTCACCACATTGAGCATCTCTTTGGTGTCGCCATCAACAATGGCAACTTTACCCACATCGCGCAGGATGACACCAAAGTAATTTTCCCAATCGCCGCTGCCCTGAGGCTTGGTGGGGCGTTCATCCACAGGCACCTTCAGTGTCCAGGAATTCTTGATATCTTCGAAAAGCCATGCGGGGGGTTCGGGCACAGGTGAGAGCACAAAGCGAGACATCAAATCAACTTCGTCGGCGTTGAGAATGCCCAAATTGCCCCAGGCAGGCATGCCACCAAAGCCATTGGTAATGATGGTTTTGATGAAATCCTGGTCACGTCCTCTTTCGGCCAGCCCCTCGGGGGTGATGTTTTTACCGGTGGCGCCTTTACGCAGCACACCATGGCACCCCGCGCAATGGTTGAAGAAGATTTGTTTGCCCTGCTCCATTTCCTCGTCGGTGAGCAAGGCTTCCGGTTCTTCCGGTTGGGCTGCTTTGGCCTCTTCGGCAGCCTTTTCAGCCGCAGCAATGGCCTCTTCAGCTTCTTTCTTGGCGGCTGCTACCGCTGCATCAGCCTCTTTTTTGGCTTGGGCAACTGCCGCAGCAGCTTCTTCCTTGGCCGCGGCTGCCTCCTTCTGGGCAGCTTGGGCAGCACTCTTGGCATCAGCCAATGCGGCATCTGCCGATTTTTGAACTGCCGAAACAGTGGCGCCGACATCTACAGCCGGGGCTTTGTCTCCGCCGCATGAGATGAGCGTTGCTGCCACAAGAAGCAACAATACGAATACCAACAACTTCCGGTTCATTCTTCTGCCTCCATCTGATGAGAAAAGTTAGAAAAAATATAAAGTGGCCTATCAGTTTCTGCGGGTTTGGGGTTATGCCCCGGCGCAAAAATAATAAGACCGTTCTGGTAAGTTGTGTGGTGTGTGGTAATTGAACCTTTCCCAAATAGAATTGTATCGTAAATTTTTGAATTGGTCTAATTTGATGATGGCGAGATAATGATAAAATAACGAATTTAGGGCATTTTGCAGGGGTACAGCCGTTATTTACCTTCGAAATATCGTTACGACTAAGGTAGCCCGGCTAGAAACTACGAAGACACGAAGCCACAAAGGCACGAAGAAAAGAAAAAGCTTTGAAATGCTTGGTGTTCTTAGTGTCTTTGTGCCTTTGTGGTGATTGAAGTCGGGTACGTTAGTCGTTACGAAATATCATAAACAGGTTGTTTAGAGGCCCGAGGATTATTTGACGGCGTGCTTAGCGACTGCTCGCTGAACCAATGCCGGTCCCAGTAAATCGGCCAGCATTTGCTCGCCTGCGGGAGTTAGATGCACAGGGGTATCGGTAAATTCCTGCGGCGGAATGCTATCCCAAACATCCAGGTAATCCCAGCCTTGTTGCTGAGCCGTGCGGGCCAGCAATGTCCGATACTGGTCGTAGGCCCAGCGTGGATAAAAGCTGTTGTAGCGCCTGTTGCTATTTTGGCCGTTGCTGATGAACATGGGCTCATTCACCACCAGCACGGGAATATCCCCAGCCCGGGCAATGCCTGCGGCCAGCACATCCAGCGCCAGTAGGTCGTTATTCAATGTGGTAGGTGCGGCGAGTTCTTTCCAACTTTCATCCGCTGGCAAATCGGTTTGGCGCAGGGGGATTTCCTGGGGAATGGCTTGATCGATGCCTGTGGCGGCCCAGGCCAGCCCCACAGTTTGCAAACGTATCAGGTTAGCCAATTTGCGACGTTGTCCCACGATGCTGCGTTGGTAGAGGTTTGTTTGCGGCGGATGTGGTGCCAATGCCGGGGGCAGGCACTGTTGCGCCCGCGCCAGGTTGTTTTGCAGCAGCGGATGTGTCATCTGCCGGGCCCGGGCAAAGGATTCCAGGGTGACGGGCCACAGAATCATGTCTGGGGCGTAGTGCATCGCTTCATCCAACAGCACCAGGTCTTTGGTGAGCGACATGACCGGATATCCCAAATTGTAGAAGACCAATCTTTGGCCCGCAATGGTGTAGCCTGCCCGATTCAGCCGCCCGGTGAGTGTCTCTTCATTTTGCAAAAACCAGCCCCAGGTGGCGGAATCCCCCATGACGATGACCCGGAATTCATCCTCTGCCTTGGGGCGCGATAGCTCGTGGCTGTGGAACATGGCGGGGATGTTGTACAAACTGAGGTTGTATGATTTTTGTACATCCTCGCCATAGGGCAGCCGTGGACGCCCGGGCCAAAGATGGTTGTATAACGAAAGCTGCCCCAGAGCCTCTGTGGGTGCGGCCCAGGCAAAGAGTAGGTTTAGCAACACAAACAGGCCCGCGGTTTTAAGCAGTATGCGGGCCACCAGGGGCCATGTGGCGTTACGAAGTAGCGAGATCATGGTGTGTGGGGAATCGGAGGTTGTTGGCTGTTTACTTGCCAAAGAGTTGCAGCAGGGTGTGCAGGGCCAGGGTGGGGCTGGGGAGCAGGAACCAGACCCATCCTAAAACGACAAAATGGAAGGTGAGGGCCCAGGAGAAGGCTTGCCACGCACGCATGGGCCACGGGCGCTGTTTCAATTGCCGGTACCATCGGCGGGTGCGATCGCTCCATTGTTTGTGGATGAACAGGCCCAGGCCGTGCCACGCCCCCCAGATGACAAAACTCCAGCCGATGCCATGCCACAGGCCAATTGTAAGCATGGTGGCCATGAGTCCCAGAAAGAGAATGCGTGTTTTTGGGGGGCGTGGTTTGCGTCGTAGCAACGAGCGGTTGAGGGGTGAAAAGATGTAGAAGCGCGCCCAATCGCTGAGGCTGATGTGCCAGCTTTGCCAAAAGGTGGTGATGTTGGTTTTGAGGTAGGGGCGCTTGAAGTTTTCGGGCAGGTGGATGCCCAACAGCAGAGCGATGCCGATGGCAATATCGGAGTAGCCGGCAAAATCGAAGTAGAGACGCAGAGCATAGCCATAAAGCAACCCCCACAACGCCAGCGTGCTGTGTGTTTGCTGCGCCAGCTCAGGTGTCAGAGCCATGCCCAGGGCCAGGGTGTCGGCAATGACAAATTTTTTGAACATGCCGCTGAGGATGCGGGCGCTGCCCTGTCCCAGACGGACGGCATCCAGCCCGCGCAGGGTGGCCAGGTTCTGCCAATCGTGCAAAAACTTTTCGGCCCGATGGATGGGCCCGGAGATGTATGCGGGGAAGAAGAGCACATAGCTCATGTAGCTCATCAGATCCATATCGGGTAACAGGCCCGTTTGCCGGTCGCGCAGGGTGTGAATGAGCCGAAAGCTGACATAGGAGAAGCCCAGCCAGCGTAAATCGGCGGTGCTGGCCAGTGCGACATCCTGGCCTACCCATTGTCGCCACCCGCGGGCCCAAAACTGGGTAAGTGCCGGGGTTTTTAGCAGGATGAAGATGAGTACCATGGCAACCACGGCAGCGGAAAGCTTCTGGCGCGAGCGTGCCGCATCAAAATGGGCCAGCAGAGCCAGTGCCAGACCTGTCAGCAATAGCACAACCATCAGCAAGCTGGGCGAGGGCGGCCGCGAGGGGGTCAGTCGCCAGGCCGGGGCCAGATAGCGGTTCATCCCCATGAGCATGACCAGTACCAGCAAGGCGCCCAGGGTTTGCAGGTCGGTGCGAGCGATTTTTTTTTGCGGGCGGGTCAGCCACCAGCCCAACACGGTTAGCACCAGCGTGAGTGTAGGCAGCAAAAAATCGGCATAACGCAGCGGCAGCCACGGTTGCAGCCAATAAATGGCCACCACGCTGGCTACAAAAATCAAGACTCTTCGGGCCCGCGGTGGCACCAGCGCCACAAATAGCAGTGCCAGGGCCGCAAATACACCAATCGTTTCAAGCCCCATGATCAAAATCCGGTAAATGCAGCAGCGAATGTGCTAATTTCACGCCACAAAAACAAGTTATGCCTGGCAGATCTTTAAAGCTTTCTTGGTTTTTTTCTTCGTGTCCTTGCATGAGGCATGGAACTCCCGGCAGCGGACGCGCTAAAATCCCTGGTAAATCCATTGCGGCGAAACATCGGTGGTGGCGATGACCAGGGCGATGACAAGCAGGGCCAATAGCAACGCCACGCCATATTCTTTCAGATTGCGGCGCATGAGCTTATCTTCATACCAACCCCACCCGTGAGTTATCGCCGATGGTCATTTTCATGGCCCGCGGCTTGAATTCGGTGTGCTGCACCAGCACATTGCGCCCAATCAAACTATCGGCAATGCGCACAGCCACATCCCGGATTTGGCTGTTTTCCAGCATGATGCAGTGTTCGATTTCGGCATTTTCGATGAGGCAATCGTGGTAGATGGAGGTAAACGGGCCTACGTAGCTGTTGACGATACGGGTGTTTTCGCCGATGATGGTGGGGCCGCGTACGACGCTGTTGATAATCTGCGCACCCGCTTCGATGGTTACCCGTTCATCCACCTGAGAATCGGGAGCGACAAAGCCCTCGATGCGTGGCGTGAGTTCTTCCAGCACCTTGTTGTTGGCGGCCAGCATGTCGATGGGCTTGCCTGTATCAATCCACCAGCCGGTGTGAATGTAAGGATGCACATGATAACCGGCATCCACCAGCCACTGAATGGCATCGGTAATTTCCAGTTCGCCCCGCCACGAGGGCTCGATGGCCCGCACAGCCTGATGCACATGGTCATCGAACATGTAGATGCCCACCAGCGCCAGGTTGCTCTTGGGCTGCTTGGGTTTTTCGACCAGTTGCTTGATGCTGCCATCGTTGTTAAGCTCGGCCACGCCGTAATGTTGCGGCTCTTCGACCCGAGTCAGCACAATCTGGCTGTTATGGTCGGAGGTGCGGAATTCTCGAATCAGTGAGCTAATGCCTCCTTCGATGACGTTATCGCCCAGGAACATGACAAAACGGTCATTTTCCAGATAATCGCGGGCTACCATTACTGCGTGGGCCAGGCCCCGGGGGGCATCCTGCACGATGTAGGTGATTTTGACACCCCAGCGTGCGCCATCACCCACCGCGGCGCGTACTTTGCGCCCGTTTTCGTCGGCGCCAATGACAATGCCCATGTCGTCGATGCCAGCATCGTGAATCGCTTCGATGACGCGGAAAAGTACCGGTTTGTTGGCAACTGGGATGAGTTGCTTGGCGTTGGTGTAGGTGAGCGGATAGAGTCGGGAGCCTTTGCCGCCGCTAAGAATCAGTGCTTTCATGGTGTCCTCGCTAAATGGGTCGATTCGGGGTTGACTATTTGCCGTAGTAGGTGTAAACGCCACGTTCCAGGGTGGCATTGGTGAGTACCGAGCCCACCAGGTTGGCGTTGACTTTGCTGAGGATGTCTTTGGCGCGGGCCACGAACTCTCGTTTGGTGCGCCCGGCGGCAGCCACCAGCAAAACACCATCCACGCGGGTCGCCAGCAGCGCCCCATCGGTCACAGCAATCAGGGGCGGGGCATCGAACAGCACCACATCGGCCTGTGTCTTCAGGGTGGCGATGAGCTCTTGCATGCGGGCCGAGGCCAGTAAATCAGCAGGGTTGTTGGGAGCGGGGCCAGCGGGCATGACAAACAGGTTGGGCACATCAGTTTCGAAGATGGGCAGCGCTGCCTGCGGTTGTGTGAGTACGTTGGCCAACCCCTGCTCGTTTTGCAATTGGAACAGTGTGTGCAGCCGGGGCAAACGCATGTCGGCATCGACCAGAATGACCTTTTTGCCACCCTGGGCACTGATGACGCCCAAATTGGCCAACACCATGGTTTTGTCCTCATCGGGCTCGGCGCTGGTGATGAGCAGGGTGTGCAGGGGGTTTTCCAGGCTATAAAAATCAAGATTGGTGCGCAGGCTGCGGAAGGCTTCCGCTTTGGGCGATTGCGCATCGGTGAGGGTGATGAGATTAGCGGTCATAACAGTTTTCCGTGGGAGTGTCAGGATTTGCGGGAGCGGGTTTTGTGGCTGGGAATGGCTCCCAACACGCGTACGCCCGCGACCCGTTCCATGTCGTCGGAGGTGCGAATGTAGGCAGATTCGGCCCATTCCAGGGCAAAGAGGATGAGGGCGCCAATGAGTGCGCCCAGGATTGCGCCTGCCACGCCATTCATCTTAGGCTTGGGCCGCCACAAGGGGGCGTCCATGGGGTCATCCACAATCCAGGCATCGATGCGGTCTCGTTTATCCTGTTTCTGATTCCAGGCTTCTTGCTCATCCACAAAGATTTGGGCCATGTTTTTTACGATGTCCAGCGCTGTTTGGGCGTCGGCATCCTTGGCCACAATTTCCATGACAAAGCGATCCGGTTCAGGATTGACTTCGATTTCGCTCAGGATTTCGTAGCTGTTCATATCCAACTGCGCCCGGCGGATGACTTTGTCGGCCATGGTGTGGGTGAGCAGGTTGGTCTGAAAGTTGCGCAGCAGGTCTTTGGTGGAGCTGGTCAGGCCAAAATCGGCACGGGCCGGGCGCACGCTGACTAAAATTCGGGCCCGATAGACTTTTTTTTGCAGGCCGCTGAATCCGTATGCGGCAGCGCCGGTAATCAGGGCTGCCAGTAGGATAATCCAGCCACGTTTTTTGATGATTTGCCAGTAGACTTTGAGTTCCATAAATTTGTGATGTGGGGAGGGTGGAGGGTTAGTTGCGAGGAATTTCGGCCAAAACTTGGACGCCCAGAGCCTCTAAATCTTTGCCCGATTGTACTCGCGGCATGAGGTATTCCATCAAGAAGGCCAGGCCCACGCCTGTCAACAAGGCCAGTACCAGACGCAAGGGGAGCTCCAGACGTTGCTTGAGGCTCGGGCCTATGGCCGCTATGCCGCCGCGATTGATGAGATAAACTGCGCCCTGGTCTTCGTGCAGCCGTGGCATGAAGATTTCGGCATCCTGGGTCATGGTGGCAATGACGGCATCCGCGATTTTGGGCAGCCGCTCCCGGTCGCCATCGAGGATGCTTACCATGAGGATGCGGTGCAGTTTGCCAGTTTGCGTGGCGCTTTGAATCTGGCCCGGCGTGACAACAATGCCCTGGTCGGCCAAGCGTTTGCTGACCGCGGCGGCAAACTCGGAACCTTTGACCACTTCGCCAAAGTCATCTACCAGATATTCCGATGCCAAAGCGCTGTAATAGCCGTCGTAGGTGAAGGCATCGGTCAGGGGCTGCGGCTTGACGCCCACGCTGAAAGAGATTCCCAGCACGTAGGTGGGGGGATGGGGTTGCCACGGTTTTAGCGTGAGTAATGAAAAAACCAGGGTCAGGCCTACCAGCGCGGTGGGAATCCACCACCGGCGTTTGAGGATGCGAAGGTAAGTTCTAAGTTCCATGAGGTGTGAAACGTTGCGGAATGGTCATGGCGTTTTGTTGCGGTTAGTGTGCCGCAGGTTGGCTTTTGAGGCAAGTTGGGCCGATGTTAGCGCCCGACGCGGGCCAGCTCGACCACCAGCATGTCCAGGGCCAGGTTTGCTTCCAACTGGCCCGTTTTGATGGCAATATCCGTTTCCAACAGCCGATCGTAGATGCTTTGAAGCTGAGCCAGGGTGTAGTTGCGGCATTGCGCCATGGCTTTTTGGGTGGGGTAGGGATGCAGGTTGATGGCGGTGGCGATGTCGTTTTTGTTCAGCCCGCGGCTCATTTGGTCTTTGACTTTGAGCAGGATGCGGTACTGACGCACAATCATGGTGAGCAGGTAAAGTGGATGGGAGCCCTGGGCGCGCATTTGGGCCAGAAGCCGGAAGGCTTGCGCGGTTTTACGGTTTCCCAGTGCGTCTACCATGTCGAAAACGCTGGATTCACGGGCGTAGGGGCTAAGCAGGGCCACATCGGCCTGGGTGATGGGCCGATGCCCTGCGTAAAGTGCCAATTTTTCCATCTCGCTATCAATGAGCCGTAGGTTGGGGCCGATGAAGGTGGCCAGGTCGTCAGCTACGCGCGGGGCCAGACGAATTTTCTTGGCTCGGGCCCGCTGACGCACCCATGCGGCCAGTTCGCCTTTGCGTATTTGGGGCGTGGCAAACAGGATGATTTGACCTCGGGACTCCAGCTTGGCGATGGCTTTTAGCACAACATTGCGAGCCGCTATTTTTTTGCTTTCGCTAAAAACCAATGTGGTGCTTTCGGGAATTTCGTCCATGTAGGAGGCCAGCCACTGCAAAAAGGTTTTGGCCGACTGGCTGGCTTTGCCATGAGGGCCTTTGCTTTTTGCCAACCGGGTCAGCAAATCCTGTACGATGACCAGCCTGAATTCGCCCAAAAAGGGTGGGACATGGCAATGATGTCGCAGTGCCTCCTGGCTGAGCCCGCGGCCGGCCAGTACGGTGGTGTTCATCTCTGCCAAATCGCCCAGCCGGGCCTTGAGCGCGGCGATGCGTTCATTTTTGCCAAATTCCTCATCGCCATGAAAGAGATAAATCATAGTTGGGCCCCGGGCAGTTGTGGCGGTTGGTTGTAGTCGATGCCCACCCAGTGAATCACCCGTTTGCCCAGGTTGCGGCGCTGAATTTCGATGATGCGGGCATGGGTGAAATCGGTGTTCGTAGTCAGATGTGCCTGAAGCCGCAATCCCACAACCTGGCCCAGCACCACGCCCAGCAATGCGCCTAGCACGCCTGCGGGAACTTGTTCGGTCAATCCCCGACGTCTGGTGCTGTTGGTGGCCAGCATGGTGGCTCCGGCAGCCAGAATGGCCGACGAAATCATGTTGGTTCCGCAATTGGGATGGATGGCCAGTTGGTGTTCGCCGCCAGTGATGCGATGAATGGCCTCCTGCACGCCCTCGCGCAGGGCATCGGTGGGGATATCGCCATAAATGAAGAAGCCGCGGCTGGTGGAACGTCCAGCCATGTTGGTGAAAGGCATCATGCGGCTAAGGATGTGAATCGTGCCATGTTCGATGGCATGATTCCAGCGGGTTAAAGTCAGAAAATTCACTGGTTTTTCTCTCGTTAGGGTTGGGAACCAAGGGTATTTTACCACAACATGCGCCTGAGTCCTGCCTGACCTGCGCTATCATGTCGGGGATGTAGTATAATGTTGGCATCTGTATAGTTACTTTCGCAAAAGCTATTGATAACTTTCTTGCAAAGGAGCAATGAAAAATGAGCATTCAAACAATTGGCGTTATCGGCTGCGGCCTAATGGGTTCTGGTATTGCCGAAGTTGCGGCACGTAGCGGTTTTCAGGTTGTCGTCTCGGAGGCGAATGAAGGCTTTCTGCAATCGGGCATGACCCGCATCGATAAATCGCTGGGACGGGCGGTCAAGAAGGGTAAGCTTTCCACTGAAGAGATGGCTGGCATCAAGGGCCGCATCACCGGCGTGGTAGGGCTGGATGCCTTTGCCGCGGTGGATTTGGTCATCGAGGCGGTTTCTGAAAATTTGGATCTGAAGCAATCGATTTTCAAGGCGCTCAACGAAATCACCCGCCCCGATGTCATTTTGGCCTCGAACACCTCTTCCATCAGCATTGCGGCATTGGCCGCGGCTACCACCCGGCCCGACAAGGTGGTAGGCATGCACTTTTTCAATCCTGTGCCGGTGATGGCTTTGCTGGAGCTGGTGCAAGGTATTTTGACCAGTGATGAAACGTTGGCTACGGTGCGCGAGGTTGGCGAAAGCATGGGTAAAACGCCGGTGGTGGCCAAAGATAGTCCCGGTTTCATTGTCAACCGTTTGCTCATTCCCTTCCTGCTGGATGCTATCAGGATGTATGAATCGGGCCTGGCCAGCAAGGAAGATATTGATACCGGCGTCAAGCTGGGGCTCAATCATCCCATGGGCCCGCTGACCCTGGCCGATTTTGTGGGGCTGGATACCACGCTTTTTGTGGCAGATGTGCTTTATGATGAGTATGGTGATCCGAATTTTAAGGCGCCACCTTTGTTGCGGCAAATGGTGGCTGCGGGTTTGACCGGGCGCAAAACGGGCCGCGGTTTTTACGATTGGCGCAAATAAAGCTGCAAAAGGGCGTTCTTTGATGAGAGCGCCCTTTAATTTTGCCCGCTCCGGGCCCCAATTATGCTATAATGAGCATTCAGTTAGCGTAGCATCCACATCCAAACCATTCATCCACTGTAACTATGCACGTTTTCCGATGAGCACGAAGGACACAAAGGCACAACGGCACGAAGAAAGAAAAAGCTTCCCCGCTTCGTCACCTTTGAGCCTTCGTGGCAACGGATTGCAGGGCACTACCTGTATCGTTACCATCCACTTAAAATAGCTTATGGACACCACACAACTGGCTCAAATGGTGACCTGGCTCGACGAGCAGCATCGCCGGGATCGGGAAGAGCTCACCAAACTTCTTCAACGCGTCGAAGCTCAAACAGGCACGCTGCAAGAGCAATCCCGTCGCATCAAGTCGCTGGAATCACAGCTTAGTGCTACCAAGATGCAGCTCGGGCGTTTTGATCAGATTGATGAAGCGCTCAAAAATACGCGCAACGAGCTCACCATCATGGTCAGCTCGCAGGCTGATGACGTTGCCAAAACCAGACGAGAGCTGGAACGGGCCCGTATGACAGATCGTGAGGCGCAATCCCGGGCCATGGCTGAGCTGAAAAAGGAATTAGGGCGATTGCGCCAAATCGAAGAGGAGCAAAAGATACACAAGACAGAGGTAAGGCGTCTGGGGGAGACCGTTATCACCTTGCGGCATGATCTCAACAACATCAACAAAGATATTGATGAGCGCACCCGTGGCCTACCTTATCTGGTGGAGCAGCGCAATCACGATAACAAGCGCATTGCTCAGCTCCAGCAAGAAAATATCGAGCTTTTCAAGCGTCTGGAGGTGGCTGCCAACAAGCTGCAATCGCTGGAATACAAAACGCAGAAGATGGAGAGCACGGTGATTGCCACGCCCAAGGCCATCGATGATTTGAAACGCACCCAGGCTCAATTCATCGAATCCTTGCGCATGGCAGATGCAGATCGACAGCGGCAAATGGCTGAATGGCAAGACACCATGGATGCCCAGCTTGAGGTAATCGAAGCACAGCGTCAGCGTTTTAATGAGATGATGGCGTTGCGAGATAGCATTCGTGGCACGCTGCTGGAGCTGGAAAAATTCCGTGAAACCATGCAGCGAGAACAGGATCAGGTGGCGGCTTTGCAGCGTTTGGCCGAAGAGCGCATCCAGAAAAATATGGAAGCCTTTTTGGGCGATAATGAAAAACGTTGGAAGAAGCAGCTTTTGGATTGGCAGTATCGCTGGGATCAGCAGGAAAAAGTCAATATCGCTATTAACGAGCACTTCCCACTCATTCAGGATAAGCTGGATTTGTTTGAGGAGCTGCTACAGATGATGTGGACGATGCTGGATGAGCAGAGTCAGGCTCATTTGCGCAATGCCCAAAAATGGCTCTCGCAAATTCAAGTCTGGGCCGAAGAACGGGAGCGCTCTTACAAGAAATATAAACGCACGCCCCAACCGGAATAAGTGAGATAAAATCCCATGTCGTCAAAAATTACGCTTAAGAATCGCCACGAAATCGCCAAACTACGCGACGCCGGGCGCTTGGTGGCAGAAACCTTTGAGATGCTGCGGGAGTATGTGCAACCAGGTGCAAAATTAAGTGACCTGGATCGCATCGCCGAAGCATTCATCCTCAAGCATGGCGGCAAGGTTTTATACAAGGGGTATCGCCCCACCCGCAGCACGCCTCCTTTTCCGGGCACGATTTGCGCTTCGGTCAATCATGAAATTTGCCACGGCATTCCTGATGATCGTGTTTTGAAGGAGGGGGACATCATCGGGGTTGATATTGGTTTGCGTTTGCGGGGCTGGTGCGGCGATTCTTGTGTGACTTATCCGGTGGGTAACATTACGCCCGAGGCCCGGCGTCTGCTAACTGTGGCAGAAGAGGCGTTGTACGCGGGTATTCGGGCTGCGCAGCCGGGCGGTTATCTGAATGATATTGGCACCGCTATTCAGGCGTTTGTAGAGGCTCGGGGCATGAATGTGGTACGAGAATGGGGCGGGCATGGCATCGGTCGAGAGTTGCATGAAGCGCCATCGGTGTCTCATGTGCGGTCACGCAACTCGGGCCCGAGATTACGCCCGGGCATGGTTTTCAACATCGAGCCCATGATCAACCTGGGCAAGCCTGAATGGCTTCAGCTTGATGATGGTTGGACCGTTATCACCAGGGATGGCTCGCTTTCGGCCCAATTTGAGCATACTGTGGCTATCACACCTCAGGGCCCGAAGATTTTATCCCGCTTGTAACGACCAGAATTTCAGCGATTCGTGAAATGCTATTGTAATGTTACGACTAAGGTAGCCCGGCTAGAAACCACGAAGACACGAAGCCACAAAGGCACAAAGCAAAAATCTTTGTTGCCCCCCTCTCCCATGCAAGACACCAACTTCAGCCCTCGTCGTCAAACGCGCCCGTCCAGTATGACAGGGTTACCAAATCATGCCGCTGGAACCAGCCGATGGCTTCCCAAAAGGCCACCGCTGGCAGATTGCTGTTAAGCACAAAAAGATGACATTTGTTGATGTTTTCCTGGCGGAGTGCATCTAAGACATGCTGTACCAGCGCCCGGCCCAAGCCTTGCTTGCGATGTGTTCGGGCCACAGCAAGATGCTGGAGATAGCCGCGACGGCCATCATGCCCACCCAGCACAGCTCCCACCACATGCTCGCCATCTTGGGCCACAAAGCTTAGGTTGGGGTTTCGTTGCAGGTAGCGGGCCATGTGCTGCCGTTCATCTGCCGGGCGCATGCCCATGCCTTCTGTTACTAGCCACAGCGCCATAACCTGGTCATAGTCATCCATGGTCATGGTGCGGATGCTTATGCCTGCGTTCATGGCGAATCCAGTAAAATGACGTGAAGTTCTCGGGGCCCGTGGGCGCCCAGAGTCAAGGTTTGTGCAATGTCGGCAGTGCGGCTGGGCCCGGTAATCACCACTGTGTTGCTATGTGAGGCAATAGCTTCAGATGTGCCGGGAGCAGCCATCCAGGCAGCAATGTCTGCGTAAATATCTGATTGCCGTAACAGGGCGATGTGAATATCGGGCATGAGTGAGGCGAGGCGTCCATGCTGACTATCGGCCAACAAAACCAGGCTGCCTGTACGCGCCAGGCCCGCAGCAGCTCCGGTTAGGCCCACCAGCACCGGATTCAGTGCATCCAGTTGCTGGCGGCGCTGCTGACCGAGTTGGCTTTCCAGCAGCTCGATGCCGCGGGCAGCCAAGGCTGCGGGCAAGTCGGGCAGGGGCAGTGCCGCGGGCTGCCAGCCCAAAACCTGAGTTTGTTCCTGCTTTCGGCAGATTTCGGCCACCAGGTCAGCAACATCATCGGTGGTGCGACAGTGGTGCGGCTTGCCCTGCACAGCAATCAGGGCTTGTGCAAAGACTTGCGGCAACGGCTGCGCAAATGGAGATGGCTGCGGCGGCTCGGGTGTGATGCCGGTGGCATCGGGCAAAAGGGCTTGTTGGTGCGCCCGTCGAATACGGGCCAGGATTTCGGTTCGGGCTGATGACATGGTGTGGCTCGCTATGAGACGCGATCTAAGAAACCGCGAATGGCGTTGATAAGGAGCTGCGGTTGCTCTTGCGTGAGCATGTGTCCGCCCCCCGGAATGAGGGCAAAATCGGCGTTGGGCAGATGGTCGGCCATGTAGCGGCCATATTTTTCGGGCGTGAGCTGATCCATGCTGCCCGCAACTACCAGGGTGGGCACAGCGATGTCGGGCAATTTGTCTCGAATATCAAAGCGATTGCACGCGGCCCAGTCATTGTACATAACCTCTTCATCCACCAGATTGAATTGCTGAACAAATTGGCGCTTTTGTTCAGGTGTGGCCCGCTGGCCATAGGCCCATTCCACCAATAGGCGTCCCACCGCTTCCATGTCGGTGCGAATGCCATCGAGGATGTTGGGATGGACTCGTAATCGGGCCCCGGTGGCCACCAAAATCATCCCTTTCAGCCGCTGAGGATGCAGGCTGGCAAAAGTTTGAGCAATGGCGCCTCCCATGGAATGTCCGGCAATGACAAAGGGAGGCAGGCTCAGGGCATCGGCCCAGTCGTAGACCACTTGCACATAGTCCTCGATGCTGGCCCGACCCGGGCCTGCTGATTTCCCGTGCCCCGGTAAATCCAACGCATAAACATCATGGCCCGAAAGTCGGCGCAATCCTGGCGGCCAATGATAGCGATTGCCACCAGCACCATGCACCAGCACCAAAGGCGTGGCTGGCCTGGTAGCGGCATCGAGATGTGCAGCGTAGTGCAGGGGTTTCTGGTGAATAAGCAGTTGTGGCATAAAAGAGACTCCTGTCACGAAAAGTGGGACATGGCACGAGATGCAGCCAGAGTCATTTCATCATAGCAGAAACTGGCGCTGGCGGCTAAAATGAGCGGGCTGCGTTGCAGGTTGTGAACCAGGAATTAGCTCATCCCCGATACGCAATCTCGCCTACGAACAAATCCTCCAAACGCCGCTCCGCCCGAATCATGCGGCGCACGCCCGTTTGCACCCGCAACACAATGGAATGCGTGGTAGCCATGTCGCCGGTGTAATGAACACCATCCAGCAACATGCCATCGGTGATGCCGGTGGCTGCAAAAAAGACCTGCTCGCTGCGTACCATCTCATCCTGATTGATGATATGACGGCAATCCAGCCCTGCTGCCTGCACCTGTTGGCGTTCAGCCTCTGATTGCGGCGCCAGACGGGTGAGCATGGCGCCGCGCAGCGCCTTGACCGCACATGCAGCCATCAAACCCTCGGGCGCGCCACCAATGCCCATGAGTACATCGATGCCGCTATCAGGAATCGCCGCCAACATGGCCCCGGCAATATCGCCTGCGCGCCGTAGCGCCACCCGCGCCCCGGCCTGTCGAATCTCTTCGATTAAGGCTTGATGCCGCGGACGATCCAGCACAAAAACCACTAAATCGCGCACCCGTTTTTGTTTGATGCGGGCAATCATGGCCAATGTCCAGGCTGCGGGTGCATCCATGGCCTCTTTGACCAATGCGTGCGCCACCTCGCGATCCACCACCAGTTTTTCCATGTAGCGGGCAGGATGTAGCGCTCCCATGCTGCCACGCTGCGCCACAGCAATGGCCGAAATTGCGCCGGAGCGCCCGTTCACCAGCAGGCTGGCGCCATCGATGGGCCCCAGCACCACATCCATCTCCGGGCCTGAACCATTGCCTACCAGGCTGCCGCTGGGCAATGGCTGCGTCCCTACCTCCGAAATAATGCGTCCATTCATGTCGATGCCCTGCAATGCGTTGATCATTGCTTCGGTGGCTGCGCTTTTGACACGATTCTGCTGCCCCAGGCCCATCCAGCGCCCTGCCTGAATCGCTGTAGACTCAGTGACACGGGCCAAATCCAACCCAAGATTGCGGCGTAAAAGTGGTGTCATGTGACTGACCTCCCATCGTGAGCATACTCGACAGCGGTAAGAAGATGGGCATTTTCCCAGGCCAAAAGTCCACCTTCCAACAGCACAATTTGTTCGAAACCTTGCTGTTGCAGCACATAGGCGGCCCGGCGACTGCGGCGCGAGGTACGGCAGGTGAGCACAATGGTCTCCGATTTGGGCAACTCCAGTGGCCCGTTCAGCAGCGCGGCCAGGGGCAGGTTGCGGGCCTGGGGAATGTGACTGCGCTGGTATTCACGAGGTTCCCGCACATCCACCACCACCGGCGGATGCGGGCCCCGCAGTTTTTTGTGCAATGCCTGCGCCGAGATAAAAGAAAAGGCATGGGGTGGTAATTGCGAAAATGCAGGAATGCCCGCCAAATCGGCCTGAGAGCGTGGCAAATTTTGGCATTCGGCAAAAGCCCGTGTTTCGCACTCATAAATGCAAATGGTGGGGTCCAGCACGTGATAGAACAGGGTGGAGATGGCCTCATCTTGCTCCAAAAAATGGTCTTCGCCCAGCCGGGCCACAAATCCCAGATCTTTCATGCGCTCGTAAACTTGTCCCCGCACCTTGACCAAATACATGTCGCCTCCCGCCTGCTGATAATTTTTCAACAGCGATTCCAACATGTGAATGCCACTGATGTCGATGACTTGGACGCTGTTCATTTGCAGCAACAAGTAATTTTGGCTGGGATGCTGACGCATATTTTCCAGGATGGCTGCCTCGACATGATTCACCGCGCCAAAATACAAATCTCCCTGCACTTCGATGACAGAAAGCTGCGGGCACTGCGCCTTGCCGGGCCGATATTCGAGATGCTTGTAGCGTTCATCGGGGAGCAGCGGCAACACCCGCGGCATGCTGGTGCTTAAAATGTAGCGGGAAAGGGAAAGGGTGATGCCGATTAAAACAGCGTAGGCCAGAGGCAAAAAGAGGGTGCTGAGCAATGTTATGCCCATAATCAGCGCATCGCCCTGGCCTCCGCGCAGCAGCCGCCGAATTTCGTGAATATCGATCATGCGGTAAGCAATGACCATGAGCACGCCCGCCAACGCAGCCCGCGGAATCAAGGCCGCGTAGGGAGCAAAGATGAGCATGCCCATGAGGACAAATAGGCCCGAAAATACCGCTGCCAATTGCGTTTTGGCTCCCGATTGCAGGTTTAGAGCTGAGCGGTTGAACGAAGTTGTCACCAAGAAACCGGAAAAAAGTCCCGATGCAATGTTGGCCAGCCCTTGCGCCACAAATTCCTGGTTGCTGTCGACTCGCTGACGGGTGCTGCTGGAAAGGGAGCGGGTGATAGAGGTGGTTTGCACCAGCCCAATGGCTCCCACAGCCAGTGCGCCTGTCGAAAGCTGGCCTATTAGCTGCCAATCGGTGAAGGGAATCTTGGCCAGAGGAGGCAGGCCATGCGGTAAGTCACCGATAACCGCCACGCCCCGCTGAGCCAACCCCAGCAGCGTAACCGCTCCCGCAGCCAGCACAATGGCAATGAATGGGCCGGGCAATTTGCGATGAATTTTGCCCGCCAGCAAAATGACCAGAATCGCAGCCAATCCCACTGCCAATGTGGGCCAATGCGTCGCGGAAAGCTGTTCGCCGAGTTGTATTATAATCTTGCTAAAACTGGCACTTTGTTGCAACTGAATCCCCAGCAAATGTGGCAATTGATTTACAGCAATCAGCACGCCCGCGCCGGCGGTAAATCCCACAATAACTGAGTCGGAGACAAAATTGGCCAGGATGCCCAGTCGCGTCAGTCCCACCAGCAGCCGGAATACACCCACCATCATGGTTAGCAGGCCTGCTGCGGCCAAAAACTGCGGCGTGCCCACCTTGGCCACGGTCATCACCACCGAAAGTGTCAGCAGTGAATGGGTGTTGGTGGGGCCCGACTGCGCATGGTTCGATGAGCCCCACAATCCTGCAATAATTGAGCCGATGATGGCTGTGTAAAGCCCGCTGGCCGGAGGCATGCCTGCGATAAAGGCGAAGACAATGGCCTGGGGCAACATTACCGCGGCCACGGTCAAGCCCGAAAATACGTCATCCCGCAGCCAGGCGCGGCGGTAGTTGCGCACGATGTGAACAGGCTGTGCGAAGAAATTCAATGTTTCTGTAATGATTCGGGCACTGGTGCTTTGGGCTCGCTTGACCGGAATGGGTGTAACACTCAACAGAATAACCTCGATGAAAGCGGTCGTCAATGTACTATTGTAGCAGAAGTGCTGCAAAACTTGTAATGGGGTAGGGTTGCGGTTCACAGTTCACGGTTTGGGGTTCAAGGTTTGGAGGTTTGGAGGTT
>CAZMDD010000126.1:0-2226 GCA_964565065.1 uncultured Caldilineales bacterium
GACGCACCTCTTGCAGGGTGAATTTTCGGGAGATATGAATTGAAAGTCATATAGCTATGGTGGAATAATATCACATAGGACTATGATGAGCAAATAGCAATGTGACTGTGAAGGTCTCGCACCATTTTTTTGCCACGAAGACTTGAAGATGGCGAAGAGAGGAAACTTTTTCTTTCTTCGTGGCTGCTCAAGGAACGTGAATCGTTACGCATATTTACCATTTTCTAAGGCCCGCTTAATCTCAAATACCAGTTTTGGGTGTATTCTAAGTGTAACATTTTTGGGGTTTGGGTAGAAAATGTGCTAAAGTTTATGTAGAAATATGTAAGTTTCTGTAAGTTTGTCGTTCGATTCTCTACAGGTTTTCTTTATGACCCTTCTTTGCCTCGGACTCAATCATCGCACCACGCCACTGGAACACCGCGAAGCTTTTGCCATCAGCGGCGAAGCTGCCCGCTCGGCATTGGCCGCCATTGGCGCCCATGCAGCGGTGGATGAGGTGGCGCTTCTTTCGACCTGTAATCGCATGGAGTGGTATGTGGCCGCTTCGCAGGGGGATGAAGCCATCGCTGAACTCCGACGCTTTTTGCAGAACTACACCGGATACTTGCCCCGGCAGTTGGATCTTTATTTATATCGGTTGGCTGATGCCGACGCGGTGGAACACCTGCTGCGGGTGGCTACGGGCCTGGATTCAATGATTCTGGGTGAGCCGCAAATCCTGGGGCAGGTGCGCAGCGCTTATGATTTGGCGCTGGAAACGCAGACCTCGGGCCCGCAATTGGCCGAACTCTTCCGCACCGCCATCCAGACCGGCAAACAGGCCCGCACCGAAACCGCCATCAGCCGCAACGCCACCTCCATCGGCAGCGTGACCATGCGCTGGATTACCGGTCACGACGCCTGGCGCAACAGCCAACGCGTGGCCATCGTGGGCGCAGGCGAGATGGGCGCACTGGTGGCGCAGCACGCGTCCAAATCGGGCAGCGCCGAAATCCGCATCCTGAATCGCACGCTGAGCCGGGCGCAAACCCTGGCCCGCACGCTCGGGGCCACCGCTCATCCCCTGAGCGCCCTGCCCGAGACCCTGGCCTGGGCCGATGCCGTGATTGCCGCGGCAGGAGCGCCCGAGCCCCTCATCACCCCCGACATGCTGCCCCATGCGCGGCCCACGCCATTGCTTTTGGTAGATTTGGGTGTGCCCCGGGCCATCGAGCCCTCTGTGGCGCAGCATCCGGGCGTGCAACTTTTTGTGCTGGATGATTTGAAGCAGGTGGTTCAGCACAACCTGGCTCAGCGCCGGGCCGCCGTGCCGCAGGTCGAGACCATGATTGCCGCCAGCGTGCAGGCATACATGGCCTGGCTGGGCGGGCGAGAAGTGCTGCCCGTGTTGGTGGGCATGCGCCGTCGGGCCAACGACCTGGCCCGTGCCGAGCTGGAACAGGCCCTGCGCAAGCTCCCCACCGACGACCCCGCAGTGGCCGACCAGATGTCACGGTTGGCCCATCGGCTGGTCAACAAACTGCTTCATCAACCCACTATTCGTTTGAAGGCCCAAGCCGCCCAGGGTAATGCACAATCGTATGCCCAGGCGCTTTATGATCTTTTCGTCCTGGAGGATACCCCCTCTTGATAGCTCCCAACTCATCTCGCCCCTTTATTTTCGCCACCCGTCCCTCCGCGTTGGCCCGTTGGCAAACTGATTACGTCGCTGACCTCCTGCGGGCCGCACATCCCTCTCGCATCATCGAGATTGAAGTCATCGTCACCAAAGGGGATCGCATTCTCGATAAACCATTGCCCATGATTGGCGGTAAGGGCCTTTTTACCGCTGAGCTGGAGCGAGCCCTGTTGGCGGGCCAGGTGGACGCGGCCGTGCATTCCATGAAGGATTTACCGGTGGAAGATGCGCCCGGTCTCACCATCGGCCTCACCCCCGCGCGTGCCGATGTGCGCGATGTCCTCATTTGTCCCGCGGGACACACCCTGGAAACCTTGCCCGCAGGCGCGGTAGTGGGCACCTCCAGCCCTCGGCGTCAGGCCCAGCTTCTGGCCGTGCGCCCCGACCTGACGGTCAAATCCATCCGCGGCAACGTAGACACCCGCATCCGCAAGGTCCAGGAGGGCCAGTACGACGCGGTGGTGCTGGCCGCGGCCGGGGTCACTCGCCTGGGCCTGGATGAACACATCACCCAGTTTTTGCCCCTGGATGTGATGCTGCCTGCG
>CAZMDD010000127.1:0-18136 GCA_964565065.1 uncultured Caldilineales bacterium
ACGACTAACGTACCCGACTTCAATCACCACAAAGGCGCAAAGACACTAAGAACACCAAGCATTTCAAAGCTTTTTCTTTTCTTCGTGCCTTTGTGGCTTCGTGTCTTCGTGGTTTCTAGCCGGGCTACCTTAGTCGTAACAAATTCGTTGAGAATCATGTAGCACGCTTGACGCATTGCATCTTAAACTAAGAGGTTATTTTTATGAGCGAAACGCAAAATTTGTTGCAATCCCTGGAGCAGCGCCTCCAGACAATCCGGGGGCGGCTTTGACTGGCCTACCCGGCTTAAAGAACTTGAAGATTTAGAGAAGACCACATCTGACCCCAGTTTTTGGTCAGATCAAAAGAAGGCTCAGGCAACTATGCGCCGTGTTGCTACGCTGCGCGATTTGATTTCGGGCTGGCAAGCGCTTTCGGAGCGGGTGCAGGATGCGCTGGAGCTTTACGAGATGGCTGAGCTGGATGAGGATGACGAATCTCTGAAGGAGTTGGACCAAGAGGCCCGGGCTCTGAAAAAGGAAGTCGATCGGCGTGAGTTGCACCTGGCGCTTTCGGGCGAGCATGACGCCAATGATGCCATTCTCAGCATTCACGCGGGCGAAGGTGGAACTGAGGCGCAAGATTGGGCTGAGATGCTGTTGCGTATGTATTTGCGTTGGGCTGAGCGCAATGGCTACAAAGTTACGCTCACCGACAAGATGCCGGGTGAAGAGGCTGGCATTAAAAGTGCCACTGTGGAAGTAAAGGGGCCCTACGCCTACGGTTATCTTCGGGGCGAGAAGGGGAATCATCGCTTGGTTCGCATCAGTCCCTTTGATTCTGGCGCTCGTCGCCATACCTCTTTTGCCAAGGTAGAGGTGTTGCCCATTTTGGATGATGATATTGAAATCGATGTGCCGCCCAGCGACATCAAAATCGATGTGTTCCTTTCGGGGGGCGCGGGGGGGCAAAATGTGCAGAAGAATGCTACTGCCGTGCGTCTGACCCATCTGCCCTCGGGCATGGTGGTGACATGCCAGAATGAACGCAGCCAGACCCAAAATCGCGAAACGGCTATGAAAATCCTCAAGGCCCGACTCTACCAAATCGAGCTGGAGAAGAAACAGGCTCGCGAAGCGGAGATGCGAGGCAAATTTGTCAAGCCCGGTTTTGGAACCCGCATCCGTAATTATGTGCTGCATCCTTATCAAATGGTTAAGGATGAGCGCACGGGCCACGAGACTGGCAATGCCAATGCTGTGCTGGATGGCCATTTGTCACCATTTATCGATGCCTGGCTCAAGGCGCAGATTGGCAAAGGAGAATCGGTTCTCGGGCCGGAATAAACAGGTAGCGTCCCCATTTCATTAATCTCCTCTCCGGAAATCGGGCAGGAGATTTTTTGTTGATAAAAGTGGACATCGAAAACTGTCGCAATGGACATGATAATGCCTTGAAAAATATGCTACACTGTCAAAATTAAAACTTTCGCATTGTCTGACCTTGTTCTCACTCAAATGATGGTACGGCCAACCATCCTCGCCACATAGGAGCACCATGTCTAGTTTCCATCTGAGCGCGCGCGTCGCGTTTTTTTTTCTACTCGCCATTTTGTTTGTTGCGTTTTTAATCGGACCCGCAGTCTTTGCCGACCCCGGTGCTGTAACCACCATCATTCCACCTGAGCGCCGAGTTGCCTGGGCGCCCGGCATTATCGGTGGCATCGACGAAGTTCCCATCGTGCGCAATGTTGCAGACTACGGCGCTGTTCCCAACGATGGCGGCGATGATCGCAGCGCCATTCAGAACGCTATTTGGGCGGCCAGTGGCAGTGGGGGCACGGTGTTTATTCCCGCCGGCGTTTACGACATCACCACCAGAACGCAGAGCGATGGTGCGCTTTATTTGCCTTCTAATGTGGTGCTGCGCGGGCAGGGCGCCGATTTAACCACCCTGCAATTTAATCTTGATGCCTATGCCGATGACGCGGTGGCAGGCATCAAGGTGCTGGCCTGGGATTATGGCGATTTTATCGATGTAACGGCTGGTTACAGCAAAGGCAGCACCCAAGTAACCGTTGCCAGCGCCAGCTCGTTTAGCGTGGGCGACTACGCCGAAATTCAGGAAGTGAATGATAGCAACATCAGCAACGAGAGCTGGGCACTGAACGCAGTGGGCGAGATGGTGAAAATTACCGGCATCAGCGGCAATCAACTCAGTCTGGAAAAGCCTTTGAATTACGGCTATCAGGCTGCCCGTTCTCCTCAAATGCGGCGAGTAGGCGTGGTTAGCAATGCCGGCATCGAGCGATTGCACCTGAAACGGCTGGATCATAGCGATGACACCAGCAAAAATCGTGGGCAAATGATTCTTTTGTACAATGTGGCCAATGTCTGGGTTCGAGAGATAGAGAGCGAATACACGCCGGATAGCCATGTTTACGTTCATGCAGCCTATCAATGCGAAATTCGAGATAGCTACTTTCATCACGCCTGGGGCTATGGCTCGGGCGGACAGGGCTACGGTGTCAACCTTGTCACGCATGTCACTAACACCCTGGTCGAAAATAATATTTTCAGAGAGCTACGACATGCCGTTTTGGCCCAGGTGGGCGCTAGTGGCAATGTGTTTGCTTACAATTACTCCACCGATCGAAACAGCGGGCTCACCGATGTTTCGCTTCATGGGCACTGGGTTTCGTACAATCTTTACGAAGGGAACATTGTGCAAGAGATAAATGATTCAGACTACTGGGGAGCCAACGGCCCGGGCAACACCATTTTTCGCACCTGTGTGCAAGACGAGGGCATTCAACTGATGAATGATTCCGATAACCAAAACATCGTGGGCAATGTGCTCGGCACCACTCCCAATGTCATTTCACAAGATAGCAGCATTCAGGGAACTTTGATTCATGGCAATTACGAAAATGGCAGTTTGCAATGGGACCCGAGCATCGATGACCATACCCTGCCCGATAGTTACTATTTGAACAAGCCGCCTCGGTTTTATCAGTTTCAGGGGGTGGATTGGCCTTCGACTGGCCCGGACATCGTTACCAATCCCGACACGTGTACCAATCCCGGGCGCCAGCGCTGGGAAGAGGCACGACCCATCCCCCACGATTTTTACCTGCGTGGCAGCCTGATAGATGAAGTGGTCATTCTGAAATGGGTGCATCGCTACGAAAACGGCAGCTACGAGGTTTGGACCAGCAGCGACCCCTACTTTATCCCTGGCGACACCGGCTCGACCCGCATTGCCGATGATGTGCTGCCTCCTGCAATCGGGGATGCCATTAGCTACACCGATGCCGATGTGACACAAACCACCTACTATCGCATCCGCGGCATGGATAACACCGTCCCCTCAGATGCCTCGGGCCTGGTGGGCATCTTTATGCAAAGCCTGACACATTAGGCGCCACCTACTCTTCGTCGTCGTAAACCGGGGGCGGAAGTTGCTCCTGGCCCGTGCGGAAAAGAAAATAATTCCACGCCAACCGGCTCACATCGGCCATGAGCGGATTACTCATATCCCACAGCACCCAGCCATATTGATACACATAGATGCTGAGAACATACATGCCCTCGGGCCCGTCGATGATAGCCACATCACCTTGGGTGTCGGGCGCATAGCCATGCTTATGCCCCACCCGCGTTCCTTCGGGAACACCATATTTGATGAGATAGCCCAGGGGATTTTGCTCCAGCCAGCCGATGAGCTCCTGACACTTGGCCGACGTTAGCTGCTTTGGATATGCGGCCAGCAGTGCGCCCTTGCCCTGGGCGCAACGCCCGATTTCCGCCATCAGCACCCCCATATCGTGCGGCGTGGTTTGCGTAGCCAAATCGGGATTGGTTTTGTATTTGGGATGGGTGTTGGCCGGCGTTTTGACCACCGGAGGAATTCGGTCGCTGTTGTAGGGAAGCACGATAAAGGTATTCTTAAGCCCGAAATCATGGTAAAACTGATTCACCCGCTGCACGCCCGCTTGTGTGTCTTTGTCGCCCAGATGGAACATCAGCGCATTGGCAGCCGCATTGCTGGCTGTGGGCGATGTCACAGTTACGCTAATCCATTTGCTGATGTTGGCGGGCAGAGGCAGGTCATTATCCATGTAGGTCATCAACAAAATGCCAATTTTAACTGTACTCATGCCCGAAAAAGGGGTATCTGCATCAATTTCGATGCTTTCACCTGTGGGCAAAAATTGGAAGTACGCGCTGTAAACCCCGGGAAACTTTTCGAAACGCTGCGTCATTGCCGTTTTCAGCGCCCGGAAATCAGGCACACCTCCCTCTTCGGTCAGCAATTTGAATGTTGCTTCGCGGTTGTAGGGGTCTAAAAAGCCGTTGATGATGCTGATGGCGGTTTCAGCGGGCTCGGTGCGAATGCCGGGGCGGCCCTGGCTGAAAGAGAGCGTCTCCAGATTCACTGCGGGAGGCAGCGGCGCATGATCATATTTTTGCGATTGCTCCTCAATCCACGCGGCCAACTTCTCTCGGTCGTAGCTGTGACGCAACGGAATGTTCCCTTTGGCGGGCGGACGATCCATAAGATAAAAGAGAAAATTCCAAACCGCGGGCCAACCCTGCGCCTGAGCCTGAGCCTCGGCCACCATGCCCTCGGCATCAATCTGAAAATCGATGGTTTCGGGCGTAAGCACCAAGTGGTTATCGCCATGAAAGACCAGAATCGGGCGCTGATAAACCGCTCGTAAATTGGCTACCACCTCATCCGTTGTTTCGCCGCCGATGTTCACACCCCCCAGCGTCATGCCCGCGGGAATCGCATCTCGCCCCTTGACATAGTTCAGGTAGCGAGGCCCGATGAACAAGAGGCCCGCTGCCAGCAAAATCAGAACCAGCCAACGCAAAAATCGCACCTTTTTACTCCCATTCGATGGTTGCAGGGGGTTTGGAGGTAATGTCATAAACCACGCGATTTACGCCATCCACCTCATTCACAATGCGATTGGCCATGCGCCCCAGCAACTCAGCGGGCAACTTGGCCCAATCCGCAGTCATAAAATCATCGGTTGTTACCACGCGGATAGCAACCACGTGTGCGTAAGTGCGGTAATCCCCCATGACGCCCACGCTGCGCACCGGCAGCAGCACGGCAAATGCCTGCGCCGTGGCTCGATACAGTCCCGCAGCCTGTAATTCGCGAATGACAATCGCATCGGCCCGGCGCAAAATCTCCAGCCGCTCCCAGGTGATTTCGCCCAGGATGCGGATAGCCAGGCCCGGGCCCGGGAAGGGGTGTCGCCACACGATATGCTCCGGCAAGCCCAATGCCAGCCCTACGCGACGCACCTCATCCTTGAAGAGATACCGCAGTGGCTCCAGCAACTCGAATTCGATATCATCGGGCAAGCCCCCCACGTTGTGATGCGTTTTGATGGTGCGGGCTGCATGCTCCTTGCCGCTGGCCGCACTCTCGATAACATCAGGATAAAGCGTTCCTTGCGCCAAAAAGCGGAAGGGCGCGCCCGGCGTTTGCGCCACCAGGTTTGCAGCCGCCGCTTCGAAGACGCGCACAAAGCGGCGGCCAATGCGCTTACGTTTTTCTTCCGGGTCGGTAATACCCCGCAAATCGGTTAAAAACTGTTCAGTGGCGTTGATGCCAACGAGATGAATGCCGTGGGCCTGCTGGAAAGTATCAAAAACCTCATCAGCCTCGCCCAACCGCAACATGCCATGATCGACAAAAACACAAGTGAGCTGATCGCCAATGGCCTTGTGCAGCAACGCGGCCACTACCGAAGAATCGACGCCGCCGCTGAGGCCCAGCAGCACGCGGCTTTGCCCCACTTTCTCCCGAATTTCAGCAGTCATGGCCTCGATAAAATGGGTCGATGTCCAGGTGGCCCGAAGCTCAGCCACATCAAAGAGAAAATTGCGCAGAATATCCAAGCCTTGTCGGGTGTGCTGCACTTCGGGATGAAATTGCAGGGCGTAGCGACGTTGTTCCGGCGCGCCCATGATGGCAAAACTATCTTGATTGGAAGCGCCTAGCGCCCGCCAACCCTCAGGCAATGTCTCCACATGGTCACTGTGGCTCATCCACACATCCAACTGCTCCGGCAAGCCTGAGAGCAAGGGGGCGTCGCCGGTGAGCGTGACCAAGGTGTGTCCGAACTCGCGGGCAGTCGCCGCGGCCACCCGTCCACCCAGCGCATGGGCCAGCGCCTGCATCCCATAGCAAATGCCCAGCACCGGTTTGCCGCTGCTTAGCACGATTTCGGGCAATTGCGGTGCGTTGTCTTCGTAAATGCTGGCAGGACCGCCCGAAAGAATGTAAGCCTGGGCCTGGGCCAAACGAGCCTCGGGTGCGTCCCAGGGGATGAGCTCGCTGTAAACGCCCAAATCGCGCACCCGGCGGGCGATGAGCTGGGCCGTTTGCGAGCCAAAATCAATCACTGCAACAGTTGGCGGTCGGTTCATGGTCAATGGGGAGGAAGGGCGGGGAGGTAAGGGAGCGGGTTGACGCGTACATGATTTTTGCGGACTTCGAAATGCACGTGCGGGCCGGTGGAGTTGCCAGTGGAGCCCACCTCGCCAATCTGCTGTCCGCGTACCACATGATCTCCGACCTGCACAGTGGGATTGGTCATGTGGCTGTACAGCGTTTGCAGACCGTGATCATGATTGATGATGACAGAGAAGCCGTAGCCGGTGTAAAGCCATCCTGCGCGTACCACCACACCATCGCCCGCAGCGTAAATGGGCGCACCCCAGGCTGTGGCAACATCAATTGCCCGATGCCTGGATGAAAATCCTTGGGACAACCAGCCGCACAGGGGCCAGGCAAAGGTGGCCTCGGGCGAGCGCTCAGGGGGCGGAATGTTGATGGTAAGATGCCCATTGGGGATGACCAGCTCTTGGCCCGGAGTGATTTTGGTGGTTTTCAGGCGATTGGGCTGGTAGCCAAGAATGACATCAGGTGTAACATGCCATTTTTTGGCAACGCTGGCCAAGCTTTCTCCGGGCTGAACCTGATAAATGGCTCCAGAAAAGGGCAAAATGCGCAACGTTTGGCCAACTAAAAGCAAGTCAGGATTACGGAAAAGCACAGCATTGCTATAGCGCAGGGTGTCGACATTGAGGCCATAGCGCATGGCAATGCCCCACATGGTGTCGCCCGCCTGTACCGTGTAAGTGATGATGCCTCGTCGCAGTTTGAGTTCTTCCTGTCGTAGCACTGAGCAAGTGCCATCATCGACAGTACTTTTAGGTGGATTGACGCAGGGGTCGGCGGCCAGGGTTGGGGCAGGTGTAAAAGCCATCGCCAAAAGCAACATCAACACGCCAAAAGTCAATCCGGCAAGAAATTTTCTGTTCATACCGCCGATCTTAGCATGATCGCCCCAAGCACACAAACCTCGGGGCATCCCAGGTGCACCTGGTGAATTCAGTCTGCCATCTACGTTCCATTTTTACTCAGGGCGGGCCCCGCAAACTGATAGCATTGCAGCCTTGTGTGCGCATGCGGGCGCTGCTGGACGTGGGTGGGTACACAGGCGAAGCCCTCGCGCGGGCTCGGGCGCTGACACAGGAGGCAAACATGCAAGTCGAGCCTCACATTGGCTGTTCGCAAATGTGACAGCCACGCCATTTTTATGCTAAACTTTTGACCATCGACTCGCCCTTTTCAAAAATTGAAGAGGTTTTTCCATCCACGCTCCGAGTAAGTAGCGTGCGAAAGAGAAATACCATCACACGCTAAAGACCCAGAGCGTTCTTTCCCAGAGGAGGAGAGATATGTCAAAGCGCGCAATTTTTGTTATCGTTCTCTTGGTAGTTGTTATGGCGGTGCTGGCGGCTTGTGGCTCCAAAGGCCCCAAATCCATCAAGATCGGCATCAACGCCCCCTTAACCGGAGACATCCCCAAAGTAGGTGAAGGCTCAAAATATGCGGCAGAGTTGTGGCTGGAAGACAATGCTGAGCTGGAAGTGGGAGGCAAAAAGTACAAAGTAGAGCTGGTCATCGAAGACAACGAATCCAAGGCGGAATCTGCGGCCAAGGCGAACACCAAGCTCATCACGCAAGATGATGTGTTGGTCATTGTGGGCCCGCAATCCTCCAAACAGGCAGTGCCGGCTGGTGGTGTTGCCAACGATCTCAAAACACCGATGATTAGCCCGTGGTCCACAAATCCCAAAACGACACTGGATCGCCCCTGGGTCTTCCGCACCCCCTTCCTGGATCCCTTCCAGGGGCCTGTGTTGGCAAAATTTGCCACCGAAGAATTCGGCGCAGAAAAAGCGGCAGTGCTTTATGATGTAGCCAGCGACTATCCCAAAGGTCTGGCGGAATACTTCAAGAAGGCCTGGGAAGATATTCATGGCGCTGGCTCTGTGGTAGCCTTTGAAAGCTTTACCACCAAAGATGCTGACTTCAGCGCTCAGTTGACCAAGATTAAAGATTCGGGAGCAGATGTCCTCTTCTTGCCCCAATACTACAACGAAGTGGCATTGATTGTGCCCCAGGCGCATGAGCTGGGCTGGGACAAGCCGATTTTGGGTAGTGATAGCTGGGGCTCTGCCGAGCTGACCAAACTATGCGGCGCTGACTGCAATGGCAACTTCTTTAGCACGCACTATGTTGCCAAAGGAGCCAAAGGTGCAACCAAAGCCTACATCGATCGTTACAACGCCAAATATGGCTACGTGCCCGATGACGTAGGCGCACTTACCTGGGATGCCATGAACATCGTCAAAACAGCGATCCAGGGCTGTGGTAAGCTCACTGGCGACATAGAAAAAGACCGCCAATGCGTACGTGACGCCATGGCCAACATCAAAAACTTTGAAGGCATCACCGGTGGCATGAGCTTCAACGACCAGGGCGATCCCATCAAATGCGCGGTCATCGTCCACATCAACGATGGCGGCGAATTTGAGTTCTACAAACAAGTTTGCCCCGAGTAAAAAGTCACGCCATCACTTCAGACGATAGCCGAGAGGGCCTCCGCAGCGACGGGGAGGCCCTCTCCCAACTTTTCCTCTGCGGGCCTGTGTGCGCCCGCTCAACCGATACGAGGAGTGAGCATGACTGCTTTCTTTCAAAACGTCGTCAATGCTCTGCAATGGGGTAGCTTTTATGCACTCATCGCATTAGGCTATTCCATGGTTTACGGCGTCTTGCTGCTTTTCAACTTTGCGCATGGTGATATTTTCATGGTGGGAGCGTACATCGGGTTCTTTGTTGCCACCGGATTGACCGCTCTGCTGGCTGCAGGCACGGGCCTGATAACATTGCCCATGTGGGCGATTCTCATCCTGAGCATTCTCATCACCATGTTTCTGACTTCATTTTTGGGCATGGCGGTCGAACGCATTGGCTACAGGCCCTTACGCAATGCCCCTCGGGCCTCGGCAGCAATTACCGGCTTGATGATTGGTATTATTTTAGAAACAGGCATTTTGGCAATCTTCGGGGCGCAGCGCCTGAAGTTTCCTGACTTAATGGCAGAGATTGATGCCCTGGCGCAGCCCAACATCGCAGGTGTCATCATCTCGTGGAAAAAAGTGATGATTGTGGGCGTTGCCATTGGTCTGATGATTCTCTTGCAACTATTTGTTAGCAAGACCAAATGGGGCATGGCCATGCGCGCCATGGCCTACGACTTTGCGGCCGTTCCGCTCATGGGTGTGCCTCTGAACCGTATCGCCTCGCTAACCTTTGCCCTGGGCTCTGCGCTGGCAGCAGCAGCGGCGGTGTTGTACAGCGTCGCCTATCCGGTTTTGGATCCCTACATGGGTATCACCGTGGGGTGGAAGGCTTTTGTCGCTGCCATTTTAGGAGGACGCGGCTCCATTAAAGGTGCGGCCATTGCCGGGTTCATGCTCGGATTTATCGAAATCTTCTCGGCAACGCTCTTCCCATCCACCTACCGGGATTTGATTGCCTATTCGATTATTCTTGCCATCCTGGTTTTCAGACCCCACGGTCTTTTTGGCGAAGCTCACACATCCAAGCTCCGGCTGTAGTCACACCTACCCATCTTCTTCTCATCCAAGCATGAGGCTGATATGTCCGAAAATAGCATTCGACATCCGAAAAATCTTAGAAAGCTGAAAAAAATGCTGCATCGGCTGACATCGCATTTTGGAGATGTTCCGGCCATGGGGTGGTTGCTGGCGGGTCTGGTGATAGCGCTGCTGGAAAGATTCGCGGGGTCATCGTTGGCCTACATTTTGGGGCTCTCGAAACTTCCGGCACTTTTTGGCTCGTTGGTTTTCTTTGCCAAACCAAGCCTGCATTTTCCCTTTATCTTCAACGATCTTGCCACCATCGCTGCGGTCATTGTCTATGATTTGTTGATTTATGTTATTCCGATGCTGGTGGTGACAAAATTTACCATCGGCATTGCCAATCGCATTTCAGCGGCATTGTTTAATCGCTCATCTTTGCTTTCGATATTGGTACATTTGCTTTTGCTGTATCTTGTTTTGTGGCAATGGACTGATGTAAGCACTTATCGGGGGCTGGTCACTCGCCTGACCATGATTGCTGTACTCATTACGCTGAGTCTGAACATCATCAATGGCTACATGGGCGAATTCTCAGCTTCGCATCCCGGTTTCATTGCTGTGGGCGCTTATGCCGCTTCGATTTTTACTATTGCCATGTTTACCGACAGCACGCTGTTTGGTGCAGCCAAGCTCCCGGCATCGCTGGCGCCCTTTTTCTTTCCGGTAGCGCTGATTTTGGGCGGCGCGGCTGCGGCTCTCAGTGCTTTAATTGTCGCGATTCCCTCTTTTCGCACCCGTGGCGATTACCTGGCCATCATCTCTTTGGCATTCATGTTCATCGTTAAGAGCTTTTTCGAGAACCTTGAGTTTGCCGGAGGCCCGCGCGGGCTGGGGGGCCAACCGAATTTGGCCTCATTGCCTGTCATTTTCATTTGGATGATTCTGGGTATCTGGATTATCAACAATTTTGTGCGCTCAACCTTTGGCAAAGCGCTTAATTCGGTACGGGATGATGAGCTGGCCGCGGATGCCATGACCGTGAACACCCGCCAAACCAAGATGACCGCATTTCTGTTCGGAGCTTTTTGGGCGGGCGTGGCAGGCGGCTTGCTGGCCCATGTGCTGCGCTACATCAATCCTGGCTCGTTTGGCTTGCAAAAATTGGCCGAAGTGCTGGCCATGGTTTATTTTGGCGGCCTGAATTCGGTGCTGGGCTCCATTGTCGGTGCCGTGAGCATGAATCTTTTGGGCGAGGCGCTGCGGCCGTTGGAGCTTTACAAATGGATTGTTATTCCCGTTATTCTGATTTTGGTGATGATTTATCGCCCCACGGGCCTGATTGCTTTCCGGGAATTTGATATCGCGAACATCGTCAAACCCAAGACTCATAAGGAGGGCGATGATGCCGCTTCTTGAAGTAAAACAGATGACGCACTACTTCGGTGGCCTGCGTGCTGTCCATGATTTCAATCTTAGCATCGACAAAGGTGAAATTCGAGGGCTCATCGGGCCCAACGGCGCGGGCAAATCCACCGTTTTCAACCTGATTACAGGCATCTACACGCCTACCGAGGGCCAGGTGCTGCTCAATGGCAAGAATATTGTGGGCGTGCCGCCGCATAAAATTGCGGGCATGGGGCTGGGCCGCACTTTTCAGAATTTGCGCTTGTGGCGGCACATGACTGTGCTGGAGCATGTGAAAATGGCCCGATTCTCTAAGCTGACCTACGGTCTGGTAGGGGCGTTTTTTGATACTCGCCAGCGCCGCCAGCAAGAAGCGGAATCTGAGAAAATCGCCCGTCAACTGTTATCCTTGCTGGGTGTCCACGATGTGGCGGATGAACTGGTTACCAGCCTGCCCTATGGCATGCAGCGCCGGGTCGAGATGGCCCGAGCTCTGGCTGTGGAGCCGCAAATTCTCTTCTTGGATGAACCCACCGCGGGCATGAACCCAGAGGAACTCGCCGAGATGATGAGTATCATTCGTCAGGTACATAAAGAATTCGGGCTGGCCATCTTCCTCATCGAGCATCGTATGAAATTTGTCATGGAGCTGTGCGAGCACATTCAAACCCTTGTGTTCGGAGAAGTCATCGCCCAGGGCACGCCGGAAGAAATCCAGAACAATCCCCAAGTCATCGAAGCATATCTGGGCAAGGAGGTCGAGACCTAATGTTGCTATCTGTCAGAAATCTGCATGTCTCCTACGGGCACATCAAAGCCCTGCAAGATATTTCTTTTGATGTAGACAAAGGGGAAATCATCTGCATCATTGGAGCCAATGGCGCGGGCAAAAGCACCACGCTGCGAGCTATTTCGCGGCTGGTCCCCGTGTTGGAAGGTGATGTGTTGTTCGAAGGACAAAGTATTCTCAAATATCCGCCCGAAAAGGTTGTCAGCGAACTGGGCATCTCTCATGTGCCCGAGGGACGCCGCATTTTCGGCAATCTCACAGTTATGGAGAATATGCAACTGGCCACTTATGCCCGCAGCGATAAAGAACAAATCAAGCGGGATTATGAGTACATGTTCTCGGTCTTTCCGCGGCTCAAGGAGCGCATCTGGCAAAAGGCGGGCACGCTTAGCGGCGGCGAGCAACAAATGCTGGCTGTGGCCCGGGCTTTTATGACTGCGCGCAAGGTGATGATTCTGGATGAGCCCAGCATGGGGCTGGCGCCTTTGCTGATGATGGATATGTTCAAAGCGCTGGAAGACATTAACCGCGAGGGGACAACCATCTTGCTGGTGGAGCAAAATGCTCGTCTTGCCCTGAAGTTTGCCCAGCGCGGTTATGTGCTGGAGACAGGCAAAATCGTGCTGCAAGGTCCCAGCGATGAGCTTCTTACCAATCCCGAAGTCAAAAAGGCTTACCTGGGCGCTTGAGGCCCATTTCCAATCTAAAAAAAAGACCCCGGGCACAGAGGCTCGGGGTCTTTTGGAACATAGCTCAGGTAGTTGTGTGGCAGCGTTACTTCACTTTCATGGTCACAGAGATGACCAGCTTGCCATCTTTGACCTGAATGCCGGTAATGCCAGCGCCATCATTTTTAGTGCTGGCCGCCTCGCTCAGAGCCCCACCCAAAGCTTTGTTAAAGGTGTTGACCACGGGCCCGTCAACATCCAGGCCCGGTACATTCGATTCGACAATCTGAATGTTGGCTCCGTTTTCGGTAGAAGTGATGGCAAAGTCCACTGTGCCTGAGGCCCGCTGGCCTTCGCCCAGATGAAAATCACCGGAGATGCGCATTAGATTGGGCTCGACCAGCTCAATTTTGTTATCCTTACCGATGAAACTGTTTTCGCCTTCGCTGGCCCGGGCCACCAATTTATTCAAATTGTCGGCTCCCAGCTTGATGTCCATGCTCACTTTACCATCCTGGTAGCCAAAATTAGAGCAGCCTACAGCCGCCAGCATCAAAAGCACCAGGATAACGAGCAGGACAGATTGTTGGGTTGATTTCATTATGTTTATCTCCATAAAATTGTGTAATGTGTTAATCAAATGACGCTGGAAATCGTTGGAATGTTCCCTTATTTTATCTGAATTCACGCATTCATCCAAAAGAGATACCTATGTCTTCTCATCTTACCAATTACGCCCGCATCGATTTAAGCGCTATCGCTCACAATGTGCGTACGCTCAAGGCCCGTGTAGGCCAGCGTGGTTTGTGGGCGGTGGTCAAGGCCAATGCTTATGGCCATGGTCTGTTGCCAGTGGCCCGCATAGCGCTGAAATCGGGCGCATCACGGCTGGCAGTGGCCCGCATCAGCGAGGGGGTGGCGCTGCGACAAGCGGGCATCACCGCACCCATCTTGGTCATGGGCGCACACCGGCCCGCCGAAGCTCAGGCCGCGGTGGCACACGGGCTCATTGTCACGGTGAATGATGAGGTTTTTGCGCGGGCGTTGGCGCAGCACGCACATGATGCGGGCCAGCGCGTGCAAGTGCACGTGAAGGTGGATACGGGCATGGGGCGTTATGGCCAGCTTCCGCATGACGTGCTGCCATTTTTGCATCGCCTGAGCAGTTTTCCGCAGCTCGAAATCGAGGGGCTGTGGACGCATTTTGCCACGGCCGATGAAATGGACAAGACCTTTGCCCATCAGCAATTTGCCCTCTTCCAAGAGGTGGCAGCCCAGGCCCAGGCCCGCTTTTCCATTCCCATCCTGCATGTGGCCAATAGTGCAGCTATCCTGGATTTACCAAAAACCTGGTTGGATGCGGTGCGTCCCGGCATTGCGATTTATGGGCTTTATCCCTCTGCCGAAGTCAGCACCCAAACCCCGTTGTATCCCGCACTCACGCTCATCAGCCATGTGGGGCGGGTGCGCAGGCTGCCCGCAGGAGCCAGTGTGAGCTATGGACGTACGTTTATTGCGCAGCGGCCTACCACGGTGGCACTGCTGCCCATTGGCTATGGCGATGGCGTGCCACGGCTGCTTTCCAATCGCGGCCAGGTCTTGATTCGGGGCCAGCGCGCGCCCATCATCGGGCGGGTGTGCATGGATAACATCATGGTAGATGTGTCGCACATTGCGGGCGTGGCGCGGGGGGATGAGGCGGTGTTGCTGGGCCGGCAGGGCGACGCCCGCATCAGCGCCGAGGAGATAGCTGGTTGGGCGCAAACCATCAATTACGAGATTACCACTCGCTTGCTGCCTCGGGCCGAGCGGGTGTTTGTGGCGTAGAGGTCGGGCATGATGGGGAATGGGTGACCGGTCTGCTTTCGCCGGTCTCCCATCCCTTGGCATCATAACGTCTCGGCGACGATTTCGGCAATATCTTTGACTTCCAGGCCCGTTTCGCCCGCTTCTTTCGAGGCATCGGTCATCATGGTCAGGCAGAAGGGACACCCCACTGCAATGCAGCTTGCGCCCGTTTCTACCGCCTCTTCGTAGCGCTTCATGTTCACAGCCTGCGAGCCATGTTCCTCTTCCTTCCACATCTGCGCACCACCCGCACCGCAACAGAAGGAAAGATTGCGATTATTTTCCATCTCCACTGTTTCATTCACCACAAAGGAGAGGGCATCGCGCGGCGCCTCGTAAATGCCATTGTGGCGACCCAGATAGCAGGGGTCATGGAATGTGACCGTTTCATCCAGCGCCTTCTTGGGGCGCAACCGCTTCTCTGCCAACAACGTTTCAATCATCTGCGAATGATGGATGACTTCGTAGTTGCCGCCAAATGCGCCATATTCTGCACCCAGGGTGTTCAGACCATGCGGGCAGGTGGTAACAATCTTCTTGGCTTTGACCGCGTTCAAGGTCTCGACATTTTGCGTGGCCAGCTCGAAGAAGAGATACTCATTGCCCGCGCGTCGGGCGGAATCGCCGCAGCAGCTTTCCTGTTCGCCCAGCACGGCAAAATTCACGCCCGCCTCTTTGAGAATTTTGGCAAAAGCCTGGGCTGTGGATTGGGCCCGCATGTCATAGGCGGGCGCACATCCCACCCACCACAATACATCGAAATCAGGATTCTCCTCCACTGTGGGAATATCCATGCCCGCAGCCCATTTCATGCGATCAGAAGCGCTGAGTTTCCAGGGATTGCCGGTGCGCTCCATACCCGTGAAAGCAGTTTGCAGCTCCGCGGGGAAGTCACTTTCCATCAGCACTTGATTGCGGCGCATGTGCAAAATATCGAACATGGGCTCGTTGCCCACCGGGCACACCTCGACACAGGCGCCACAGGTGGTGCAGGCCCACAAAGCGGAATCGGTCAGGGCAAAATCCAGCAGATTGATCTGGCACTCGCCGCCACTGGCCAGCGTATCGACATGCTCCTTGATGAAGTAGCGCTTGTTTACTTCCAGCGCCGAGGGTGAAAGCTCCTTGCCGGTGCTGTACGCCGGGCAAACATCCTGACACCGATTACACATGATGCAGGCATAAGGGTCGATGATGCCTTTCCAGGTGAGATCGGTAAGTTTGGCCGCACCAAACTGCTCGATGCTCTCATCCTCGAAATCGATGGGCTCCATGGCACTCATCGAGGCCCGCTGCGGCTTGGCCAAGAAATTAAAACCTGCTACAATCAGATGAAAGTGCTTGGTGTAAGGAAAGTAGGGGATGAAGGCCAAAATCAGGCCCAATGCGAGCCACCAGGAAGCATGATGCAGGAAAATCAGCGTACCTTCAGGTAATCCTGCCCAAAGCTGCGCCACAGAGGCTGCAAAAGGCTGGAAGGCATCGCCTCCCTCGCGGGCCACGGCAAAACTTTCGCCCAAAAAGCGGAAACCTACGTGCAGCAAAATGAAAACTGCCACCAGCAGCGAATCTTTATGTGTTCCGCCCGCGGCCACTTTGGGCATTAGTTTGATGTTGTCGCGGAAAGTGAGCCGGGGGTCGTGAAAGAGAAAGCGGCGCAGGATGAAGTAGATGACACCTATCAGGACTGCGACACTAAAACCATCGGCCAGCAAGCGATAACCATTGCCCAGTGCGCCCGTGCCCAAAAACTTGATGGGCAGGTAGCCTTGCAACACATCGCCCAGATTGACCAGCACATAAAATCCAAAACCCCAAGCCACCATGGCATGGAAAATGTTGCTGATGGGCCTGGTTTTCCAGATGGGACGCAGCGTCATCCAGTCGATGAGGGCCCGCCACAGTCGCGGCCACAGATTTTCATCATCAAAATCATCCTGACCCCGTTGGATGACAAGAACAACCTTGTAAAAAGCCCAATAACCATTGTAAAGCGAAGCCATCACCAGAACGGTGAAAATGAGTTTTTCTACCAGTGTGAGCATGCGATACTCCTTGGAAAGAATAACACTCGAAAAGTGCGTGGGTCTTTGAATTGGAAGTTAGGGTACTATAAAACAGAGCGCGTGGTTTTGCAAAAATAAGGGCCTTGTTACCGCGTTGCGTCATCGTATTTTGGCCTTTGTTGGAGGCATTCTTCCCCACTTTGTCATCTCCGAGCCTTCGTGGCATGATGATTGCCGCAACTTTTGAATTGTCGTCCGCTGGTGCGAATAGAGGGCTTGCGGTAAACTATTGCCCGATGCTTTTTATTTGACTGATGTTGCGCAATTTAATGCGACCACAGTTAAGTAAGTGATGCTATGAAAGTTGAAATGTAATGGTTCATAGCCATCCAGAGCGTACCACCAAGAGCAGAAAGGCATCAAAAAAATCTGTGCCATCTGTGTAATCTGTGGTTGCCAAGGTTTAACCACAGATTCTCACAGATTTTCACAGAAAATGCAGAAAGGCATCAAGGCACGAAGAAAAAAAGAAAGAAACGCCAACGCTAACTTATCAGCGATTCAGGAATCACCATGTCACATTTTATTGTTATCGGCTCGATCATCATGGATATTGTCGTGCAAACGCCCCGCATTCCTCGCAGCGGTGAAAACTTGCACGCCTGCCAGCTCATCCCTCTTACCGGCGGCAAAGGAGCTAATGCGGCTGTGGCGCTGACCCGTCTGGGCGCCCGAGCCCGTCTCATCACCAATGTGGGCTACGATGCCTTTGGGCAAGAGGCGCTGGCCACGCTGGCCCGCGAGCGCGTGGATACATCCGCGGTGGGGCAGACGCATGATGCGGGCACGGGCGCGGCGGTGCTGCTGGTGGAGCCGGATGGCGAGACCACCTTTGTGGTGGTTCCGGGAGCCAACCTTAGCCTGACGCCGGAGCAGGTCGAGGCCCGATGGGCGCAGGAGGCATCGCGGGCCCGTGCGCTGCTCTTTAATTTCGAGGTGAGCGAAGCTGCACTAGCGCGGGCTGTAGAGCTGGCCCGGGCCGCGGCAGTGCCCATCTTTGTGGACGCGGGCCCGGCCCGGCCTTACAGCGCTGCTTTGTGGCAGCACGCGGCAGTACTTTCCCCTAATCAGTCCGAAACCGAGGCCCTGGTGGGTTACAGCATTGCCAGTGATGAAGCTGCACAACAGGCAGCCAGCGAGCTTTTGGCCCGCGGCCCGCAGGCTGTGGTACTCAAGCTGGGAGCCCGCGGCGCCCTGTTAGCCACTGCCACACAAATGCAATTTTTTCCCGCTTTCGATATTCAGGCGGCAGACACAGCGGGCGCAGGTGATGCGTTTACCGCAGGTCTGATGTGGGCCCGCACAAGCGGCTGGGCGTGGAACAAGGCATTGCGCTGGGCCAACGCCTGCGGAGCGCTGGCCGCTTCACATCTGGGAGCCATGCCTGCCATGCC